>NZ_PNDI01000040.1:0-4893 GCF_005887465.1 Pseudoalteromonas sp. S1610
GCTATCAGCTATCAGCTATCAAAAATTGAATAACGAGAACATTAGGTCAAGTTATTGTTTTAGGTTTTAGGAGCTTTAGCTCGTCCCTCGTAACACCAAACCTGCTGCTACATTTACGCGACATAAGGCCCCGCCTACTTTAAATCCAAATACTGTGTTTGGTTTAATCTCTGCCTAAAACCTAGTTCCTAAAACCTCAAGCCTTAGAACAGATGCGGGATAAACCCGCACCTAAATTATATTAAATACCGCTTATGGCTGCTACTGCTACACCTAACTGGTAAAGTATTTGTGTTGCGGTGCTCCAAAGCGTTAGCTTATCCATATGGCCGGCATCCAGTGGGACAACAATGGTATCGCCTGGTTCAAGTTGGTCTGAGTTATTAACAGCAAACCAGTTGCCTGTATTTGGTATTTGTACCGAGCCGTTGGCTTTTATAATGTAAATACGGTCATCAGCTGCGCGCTCTTTTAAGCCACCGCTTAGGTCTATGTATTCGTCTACGCTTATACCTGCTTTATATAGATGCGAGGTAGAGTAATTAACCTCACCAATTACACTAATTGAGTCGCGTTCACTTGGCACATAAAGTACGTCGCCATCTTGTAGTACTAAGTTTTGCTCATTGTTAACAATAAGCGGTAAATCTATAACTAATCGTCCAACCGCATCTACGTTAGCAAGATCCTTTAGTAGCTTATTCATTTCATCGTAAGTAAGTGTGTTACTACTTACTGAACTTTGGAAACTTTTAGATGCTATATCACGGCGAAGCTCGGTAGATAAACGCGCTAGCTGTTGTTGCTCTTGTTCTTTAATTGATTTACGAGTAAATACAGCGGCATTAGTTGCTGCAAAATCAGAAAAACCGCCGGCACGCTCCAATAAGTTACTTAGGGTTTCGCCACGGCGAATTGTGTAAGTACCAGGAAATTTAAGCTCACCTTTAAGCTCTACTTTTAGGTTTTCTTGCCAGTTTGGTATAGCAAATATATTTACGCTGTCTTTACTCTGTAATGAAATATTAGATGCGGCCTTATCTTGCATGGCGCTTTTTAGGTCAAACTTAATATGTTGAATATTTGATACATCATTAGTGGCAATTCTTGTTACTTCTGCTTGTTGTGTGTAAGCCGACTCTAACAACCCGCCTGCGGCAGTAATTAGGTCTTTTACCTCACCGCCTTCCATTAACGGGTAAATGCCTGGGTACATTACACTGCCAGTAATTTCAACAATCTGCATAGCCTGCATTACACCGGCCTGCTGCTCTAACTTTGCAATTACAGGCTTTAGTAAATTATGTCGGCTGAATAGTGCAAAGCTTTCAGCATCTTCTTCTTGCTCTTTTAGCTTTTTCTCAAGCATTTGAGCCATACTTAAATTTGGATTTTCTTCTTCTGGCTCTGATTCTTCAGTTATAACACCAACGTATTTTTCAAACTCTTTTTGTTGGTATTCATGCCATAGCTCTGCTTTGCGTTGTTGGTCTTGCTGCTCTTTAGTTAACGCTAAATTTGCAAGTGCAACATCTTCACGTTGTTTTTCTTCAAAACGACTAAACACAATAATTTTATCGTTAGGGCTAAGTTGTAAGTTGTTCTCTGTATTGTTGGCAATGGCTTTTGCTAAATCGAATTGATGAATCTCAATATCACCATTTACGTTGGTTTCACGCACTACTAATGCATAATCTAAATCGGCCTGTGGTAATAAATCACCACGCACGGAGCCTAAAATATCTGAAATGCGTTTACCTTTGTACCATTGGTAATTACCCGGGCGTACTGCGGCACCAATTAAACTAATTGAAGTTTGGTATTGTTCGCCAATGGCGCTAAAGTGAATACGATCGCCATCTTGCGGGATGTAGTTAACCTGCTTTTTACTAAAGTCAACTGAAAGCACTTCTTTGTGTTGATTATTAAAGCGCTCAACAACCACGCTTTTAGCGTAAGCATTAGGTTTAATACCGCCGGCCATTTTTAATAAATGTTCTGCCGTTTCACCTTTTTTAAGCTCAAAAATAGCAGGGCGCTTTACTAAACCGTCAACTGTTACTTGCTCTCCAACCGACGGTATAAATACCACGTCACCCGGTTTTAAAATAATATCGTTGCTGCTATCACCGCGAATAAGTAAGTCGTATAAATCAAAGTTAGTAACAACCTTACCACCGCGCTTTACTTGAATATTACGCAGCGAGGCAATATCAGACACGCCACCACTTACAAATAATGCATGCGACACTGTTGTTAGTGATGATACGCTATAGCTGCCTGGCTTGTATGCTTCACCTAAAACCAAAATACGAATACTACGAAGTTTGCCAAGCGATACAAACGCTTTAACACCAATAACTTCTTGCTCTACTTTTACTTTAATTAGTTCTTTAACTTCAGCGAACGTTAAACCCGCTACTTGTACAGGGCTTAAATCGGGAATATTAATGCGGCCCTCACGGTCAACAATCACTTCAAAGCTTTCACTTTCTTTACCGTAAAAGTTAATTAATAGCTGATCGCCACGCCCTACTAAATACGTATCAGGAACGGGAGCGCTTTCATTAGGCATAAATGTGGTTGGTTCGCCTGCAAATAGCTCATAACCGAATGGCTTTACTGATTTATCTTCTGGCTTGAATCGCTCTTCATCTGTAAAAGCTCGTTCGTCGGTGGTATTACGCTCACCTACTGTGGGCTTGTCTTGTTCGTTATTTTTGCCATTAGTGCTACCAGCACCTTCAAGGCTTGAAATATCCACGCCATACTGCTTTGCCAGAGCCTGTTGTTGTGACTTAGGTAATTTTTGAAACTGCTCTAGTTGAGCGGCTGTTGGCGCAAATGCTAATGTGCTGAAGCTACATATAAGTACAAAAGCACTTAATAAATATTTAATAACGTTCACGAGTAGGTATTTCCCTAGGTCTACAACCAAAAATTGGTGGGTATCATACATTATTTATGAGCAAATAAAAAAGGGACTTTAGCCCCTTTCATAGTTTTATTACAATTTATTTACTACTTGATGTTAAAAGCTGTAAACAAGTGTTAATGAGGTCTCTGTATCAGTTGCTTCTTTGTCATCAGCCACGTCTGAGTTGTTGGTTATATTGTAGGCCACTTTCATTTGTAGTGAGCCATTAATTTTAGTCAGAAGAGCGGTTTCTGAGCGAGTTTTAGTATTGGTATCACCGTATTCCACCGATACTAACTGAGTAAAACGCGCGTTGTCTGAAATTCTCCAGCTAAAATCTACTTTACCTAAGGCAATCACTTCGCCTTCGTATTCACCCGCTAATGAGTTGCCGTTTTCATCAACCTCTTCGCTAATATCTGGGTATTTAAAATACTTATAACCCGGACCAATTTCAGCGTTTAGTTTCATGTTTGACTCGTTTAATAAACGTAAACCATAACCCGCTGAAATAACTGATTCACTTCGGTATGCGCCAAAGTAATCAGATACGTGCGACCCATAAATAAATAAATGAGCGTGCTTTTCGTTTAATTTGTAATTACCCTGCGCTGAAATAGAGTACTTTTCGTTAGTACGCTGCTTTTCTTTAGTACCGTCGTCGTTTTCTACTTCATCTTCTTTGTAGATGCCGTCTAACTTATACTCGTTATTCCAACTTTCTAAGTTATGCAATACTTTAATACCGCCTTTTAAGGTCGTTGTTTCGGTATTACCGCTGGTAATGATAGCGCCCACTTCACTGGTTACTTCCCAGGTTTTTTGTTCTTCTTCTGATGCAAATGCACTGGTTGTAGCTGAGGCTGCTACTAAAATTGATAAAAGCTTAAGTTTCATTAAAAAATAACCCTGTAAAAAATATTCATGCTCTTTAAAGCAGCGCGCACGTTAGCAAACCTAACGTGAGCATTACCTTAATAACTTTTTAAAAAATTAGTCTTGCTTGTGCAAATGCACATCCATTTGTGGAAATGGAATAGTAATATCGGCGTCGTCTAACGCTATTTTAATGTTTTCCATTAACGACCAGTATGTTGGCCAGTAATCTTCTGAGTTAACCCAAGGGCGTACGATAAAGTTAACGCTTGAATCGGCAAGTTCAGAAACCGATACGTTGTATGCAGGATCTTTTAAAATGCGTGATTCGTTATCTAGTACTGATTTAAGTACTTCTTTTGCTTTACGTAAATCGGCGTCGTAGCCAACACCAATCACAAGATCAACGCGACGCGTTGCTTCGCGCGAGTAGTTAATGATCGCATCTGACATTATTTTTGAATTAGGCATTACAATAACTTTGTTATCAGGAGTGCGCATTTCTGTTGAAAATATTTCGATTTTTTTAATCGTACCAGCTTTACCGCCAGCTTCAACGTAGTCACCAGATTTAAATGGGCGTAGTAAAATAATTAGCACACCAGATGCAAAGTTAGATAACGACCCTTGCAGTGCTAAGCCAACCGCTAAACCTGCAGCACCTAAAATCGCAATGAATGACGTGGTTTCGATACCGATTTGTGACAGCGCCATTAAAATAGTGGCTGCAAATACAATGGCATACACAATACTAGATACAAACGATGAAACCGCTACATCTACTTTCTTCTTGTCGAATGCTTTAGCGGTTAAATTTGCACAAAACTTGGCAATTCGGCCACCGAGTAAAAATATAACAAGCGCTATAACTGCTTGAATACCATAGTGTAAAATTAAGCCTGAATTTTCATTCAGCCAATTGAGTATTGAATCCATATTAACTCCTGATAGTGTTATTAAGCAGTTTAGCGGTATTGTTTGTAGTATTGTAAATCTTTAATAGGTGTTTGCAACAACGTTTTATTGAGGGGGTAGGGATTCGAGCCGCGAGTTTCGAGGTTTCGAGGTTTCGAGGTTCGAGGTTTTAGGTTTTAGGTTTT
>NZ_PNDI01000041.1:0-22443 GCF_005887465.1 Pseudoalteromonas sp. S1610
CTGATAGCTGATAGCTGAACTTATGAGATTTAAATGGAAAACAACTCAAACAATCTAAACCAAGTAAATATGCCAATGCAAAACAACATTGCTGATGACGAAATAGACCTTCGCGAACTATTTACCGCTATTTGGCATGGCAAGTGGATAATTATTGCCATAACTACCTTATTTGCTGTTGCATCTGTTTTTTACGCCATTAACCAACCAAATATTTATAAGTCTGAGGCGCTACTTGCCCCTGCAGAGCAAGATCAACAAGGTGGTTTGGGAGCTTTAGCCGGTCAGTTTGGTGGGCTCGCAAGTTTAGCCGGGGTTAACTTAGGTTCAGGTGGCGGGGTCGATAAAACGCAAATAGCGCTTGAGGTACTTAAATCGCGCCAATTCACCAGCGAGTTTATTCAAAAGCACAATATACTGCCCGATTTAATGGCAGCTAAATCATGGAACCGGGAAACTAATACAGTTATTTATGATGAAGAACTGTATATTGAAGATCAAAATAAATGGATTCGCGAAGTTGAATTACCTTTTAAACCAGAGCCTTCAATGCAAGAGGCATATAAAGAGTTTAGTGAAATTGTGAGTGCAAATAAAAATACAGAGAATGGCATGGTCATAATTGCTATAGAGCACGTCTCTCCATTTATTGCTCAGCAATGGGTAAGCTGGTTAATACAAGATATAAACGCCAGCATGAAGCAGCGCGATGTGTTAGAGGCAAACAAAAGTAGCAGCTTTCTAACTCAGCAACTAGAACAAACTAAAATAGCTGATATCCGTGCCGTACTTTATAAATTAGTTGAAGAGCAAACAAAAACCATTATGTTCGCTAATGTACGTGATGAATATGCATTTAAAACCATAGATCCCGCATTTGTCCCAGAAGAAAAATTTAGCCCCAAAAGAGGCTTGATTGTGATCTTAAGTATTCTTCTGGCCTGTATTTTAAGTGTTTTTATCGTTTTGATGAGGTATTTTTCGAAAAAAAAATGACTATTACTCTTTGCGAGAAGCTATAGCTTTTTGCATAATTAAAAGCTTCTCTTTGAGATATGTATATTATTAATTATGATGTATTTTTTACAAAAAAATGCACAGTAGGATAGGTTATGCTAAACAATAAAACGGTTTTAATCACAGGTGGTACAGGTTCTTTCGGTAAGAAATTCATTGAGACAATTCTTGCTCGTTACCCTAACGTAAAAAAAATAATTATCTATTCTCGTGATGAATTAAAACAATCAGTTATTAAACAAGAGTATCCTGCATATGATTACCCGCAGTTACGTTTTTTTATCGGCGATGTTCGTGATAAAGAGCGTATGACTCAGGCTTGTGAAGGGGTTGATGTAATTATACATGCCGCAGCAATTAAGCAAGTTGATACAGCGGAATATAATCCTACTGAATGTATTCGTACCAATATTGATGGGGCTGAAAATGTTATACATGCAGCATTAGCATGTGGTGTTAAAGATGTAGTTGCGCTATCAACTGATAAGGCTTGTGCCCCTATAAATTTATACGGAGCTACTAAGTTAGCGTCTGACAAATTATTTGCAGCTGCTAATAATATACGTGGTTCCAAAGATATTAAATTTAGTGTAGTGCGCTATGGCAATGTAATGGGGTCTCGTGGTTCTGTTATTCCTTTCTTTTTAGAAAAGCGAAAAAACGGTGAATTACCAATAACACATAAAGAAATGACGCGTTTTAACATTTCTTTGCAAGCGGGTGTTGATTTAGTCATGTTTGCACTAGGTCACCATTTAGGAGGCGAGATTTTCGTTCCTAAAATACCATCTTATAAAATATTAGATATTGCAGAGGCAGTAGCACCTAACTGCCAAACACGAGACGTTGGTATTCGCCCTGGCGAAAAACTGCATGAAGAAATGATAACAGACACAGACTCGCTAAATACAATTGATTTAGGTCCTTACTATGCAATTTTACCGTCTGTATCGTATACATATACAGAAGAAGAGTATGTTGCGCACCATAAAGCGGAAAAAGTACCATTCGGCTTTAAATATAACTCAGGGACCAATACAGAATGGGAAACCGTAGAAGGTTTGCGTCAGCTTATTATTGAGCACGTCGATCCATCATTTGAAGTACAAGGTTAATGAAATGATACCGTATGGAAAGCAAGACATAACTCAGTTAGATATTGATACGGTTGTTGATGTTTTAAAATCAGACTTTTTAACGCAAGGACCTCAAGTACCCGCGTTTGAACGTGCATTAATGGATGTAACTGGTACTCATTACGCATTAGCTGTTAATAGCGCTACATCAGCCTTACATATTGCTTGCTTAGCATTAGGTTTAGGTGAGGGGGATAGCTTGTGGACAACGGCTATTACCTTTGTAGCCTCGGCTAATTGTGGCTTGTATTGCGGCGCAAAGGTAGATTTTGTTGATATTGACCCAACTACCTATAACCTTTGCCCGAAAGCGTTGGAACAAAAGCTGATTGTAGCTAAAAATCTAGGTACCTTACCTAAGGTTTTAGTAGCCGTGCATTTATGTGGTCAGCCATGTGACATGAAAGCAATCCATGCGTTATCAAAAGAATACGGTTTTAAAATAATAGAGGATGCTTCACATGCAATAGGTGGGCGATATTTAGAGCAACCAATTGGTTCATGTGAATACAGCGACATTACTGTATTTAGCTTCCACCCAGTTAAAATTGTTACCACTGCCGAAGGTGGCGCAGCATTAACAAATAGCAAAGCACTTGCAGATAAAATGGTGCTTTACCGCAGCCATGGTATCACGCGTGATGAAGCCTTAATGGAAAATACTTCACACGGTGGATGGTATTACGAGCAAGTTGATTTAGGCTTTAACTACCGCATGACTGAGCTGCAAGCTGCATTGGGTGTTTCGCAAATTTCGCGCTTGGAAGAATTTGTAGCTGCACGCCATAAATTAGCCGAGCGTTATAATGATAAGCTTGCGAGCTTGCCAATTGTACTACCTTATCAGTTACCTAATACGTATTCGGGTTTACATTTATTTGTAATTCGTTTAAACCTTGGAGAAATCTCAAAAACTCATAAACAAGTATTTGATGAACTTAGAGAGAGTGGGATAGGTGTTAATCTGCACTATATTCCAGTGCACTTACAACCTTATTATCAAAAAATGGGCTTTAAACAAGGTGATTTCCCTCACGCTGAAGCCTACTACGCTAACGCAATTTCTGTCCCTATGTTTCATGGTATGACCTATGAACAGCAAGATGAAGTTATAAGTAAATTAACACAAATATTAGAAGTCTAATCATGAATATTGCAGTTATTCCTGCCCGTGGAGGCAGTAAACGCATACCCAGAAAAAATGTTAAAGAGTTTCATGGTAAGCCAATGATTGCTTATTCCATTAATGCCGCCTTAAACAGTGGGTGCTTTGATAGAGTAATTGTATCTACTGATGATGCAGAAATAGCTGAGGTTGCTATAAAATATGGTGCAGAAGTGCCCTTTATGCGACCGGCTAATATTGCTGATGATTATGCCACTACACTTGACGTAATAAAACATGCTATTGAATTTACTGAGCAACAAGCTTGGGGTATTAAAAATGTATGTTGTATTTATGCAACAGCCCCTTTTTTAACGCCTGAATTTATTCAAAAGGGTCTAAAAGAGCTAACTGAAAATGCTATTGATTACGCATTTAGCGCTACTAGTTTTCCCTTTCCGATTCAAAGAGCTATTAAACTGAATTCTGAGCAATATGTAGAAATGTTTCAGCCAGAACATTTAAATACTCGTTCGCAAGATCTCGAAGAAGCATATCATGATGCCGGACAGTTTTATTGGGGCACTGCCAACGCATTTATAGCAGGGAAGCCTATTTTAGGTACAAGTTCGAAGGCTGTTTTGTTACCACGTAAAAGAGTACAAGATATAGATACACCTGAAGATTGGGAGTTAGCAGAAGCTTTGTTCCGAGCGATTGAATGCTAAAGGTCGTAATTAGGTCTGATGCGTCCTCTTATATAGGCAGCGGCCATATTATGCGTTGCTTAGTATTGGCTGATAGGTTAAAACTAGAAGGGCACGACGTTTTATTTGCCACTCGTCCTCAAAACGGCGATTTAGTGACACTTATAAAGCAGCGTGGCTTCTCTATTTATGAATTACAGCAACCTGCGGCTTGGTTAGTACCAAACTCGACTGCGGATTATGCCGCGTGGTTACAAGTCACTGAGTATGATGATGCTCAAGAATGCGCTACTGCATTTGATAGCCCTGATTTAGTCATTACAGACCACTATGGTATTGGTGCACAGTGGCATAAGGTAGTAAAAAAAGCGTATAACTGTAAAATTATTGCAATTGACGATTTAGTAAGAGAGCATGCTGCAGACTTGATTATAGATCAAACATTGCTTAGAGAGCCAAGTGAATATCATTTATTAAGCTCTAAGGCCGTCGTCTTAACAGGCACGGAATATGCCATTATAAACACTCATTTTTCGCATCGACATTCATCACAATTGATAGCTCCAAATACATTGTTGAATACACCGCATTTATTATTATCTATGGGGGGTATAGATGCCCCCAATGCTACATTGCATGTACTTGATGTTTTAAAAAAAAGTGTTAATCCGCCAATAACAACTGTATTGCTTAGCCCTAAAGCACCTCACTATAAATGTGTTAAAGAGTTTGCTGTAAAGCATAGCGCGTGGTTGACTCACATCGATTTTGTAGATGACATGGCTACTCTCATGTGTGAGCATGATATTGCCATTGGTGCGCCAGGCTCAACATCATGGGAGCGTGCTTGTGTCGGGTTACCTAGTATTGTTATAGCACTTGCTGATAACCAGCAGACTATTTGTAAAAATTTAGAAACCGTGGGTGCTGCAATTTGCGTCGATTTAGAAGCAATTAGTAAAAACTTAATGAAGGCGTATGAGCAGTTAATTGCAGACTATTCAAAAATGAGAACAATAAATCTGCAGTTATGTGATGGGCAAGGTGTTAAGCGAATAATGAAGCATATTACTAAATTACTTAGCGGTTCACTAACCCTAAGATTGGCGACACAGCTTGATGTTGAACAGGTGTACGCTTGGCAATCTCAACCCGAAACGCGACGTTATGCACTTAATAAAGACGTTCCGAGTTTAGCTGAGCATCGGGTTTGGATGACTAAAAAGCTAGCAAGTAAAAATGACTACTTTTATATCATTGAGTTAACCAATGGGGAAGATGAAAAAAAGACTCCCGTAGGCGTGGTCAGGTTAGATATGACAGCAGTAGATACGTATATCATTTCCATCTTTATAGCACCAGAGCACTTTGGTAAAGGTGTTGCGAAACTCGCTTTGAAACAAGTAGATATATTACATCCTACAGAAATCATACATGCTGTTGTACTAAAAGAAAATACAGCATCACAAGCTTTGTTTAGCCGAGCCGGCTATCAACGAATTAATGAAGAGCAATTTACTCGACAACCCGTAGAGTGAGGGATTTATGAATAAATTTATTAGCATAGATAACAGAAAAATTGGTGCAGACTATGCACCGTACATCATTGCTGAAATGTCGGCAAACCATAACGGTGATATAGAAAACGCTTATAAAATAATGGAAATGGCAAAAGATTGCGGTGCGGATGCAATAAAGTTGCAAACATATCGGCCTGATACCATAACAATGAAAAGTGATAACCCTGAATTTTTAATTAAAGGGGGGTTGTGGGACGGTAAAACTCTGTATGATTTATATGAAGAAGCACATATGCCTTGGGACTGGCACAAACCTCTTTTTGAGAAAGCAAAAGAATTAGGTATTACTATTTTTAGTTCGCCCTTTGATTTTACAGCAGTTGACTTGCTGGAAGAACTGGGGGCTCCTGCTTATAAAATAGCGTCATTTGAAGCCATTGATTTACCCTTGATTGAATATGTTGCTAAAACAGGTAAGCCAATGATTATTTCAACGGGTATGGCACATGAAGAAGAAATTCGTGAAGCCGTAGAAACAGCAAAAAATGCAGGCTGTAAAGAGTTAGTAGTACTACATTGTGTAAGTGGTTATCCAGCGCCATCAGGCGATTATAATTTGGCGACTGTTGCAGACATGGCCACACGTTTTGATGTATTAACGGGTCTATCAGACCATACTATCGACAATACGACTGCGATTACTTCAGTTGCACTAGGGGCATGTTTAATTGAAAAACATGTAACGCTTGATAGGAATGGTGGTGGGCCGGATGACAGCTTTTCGTTAGAAAAGCCAGAGTTATTAGAGTTGTGTAGAGATTCTAAAATAGCATGGGAAGCGGTTGGTAAAGTAAATTATGAACGTAAAGAAAGCGAAAAAGGTAATGCAATCTTTAGGCGATCATTATATGTAGTAAAGGATGTTGCTAAAGGTGAACTTCTTACTTCTGAAAATGTTAGAAGTATTAGGCCTGGCTATGGTTTGTCTCCAAAATTCTATAACTCTGTATTAGGTAAAAGAGCTTCAAAAAATATTGAACAAGGTACAGCATTAACACACGAGCTACTGGATAGTTAATCTATGAAATATTGTATAAAATGTTTAACTACAAACTTAAGGCCCAATGCCTCTTTTAGTGATGGTATTTGCATAGCTTGTACTTATTCAGGTACGGAAGCTGTAGGTGGTTCAAGTGTAAAGCTAAAAATTTTGCAAAATAAGATTCAGCAGAGTAGAACCAAGCAAAGGAATAAGGGGGCATACGATTGCATTGTTGGTGTCAGTGGCGGAAAGGATAGTACTCGTCAAGCTCACTGGGTACGTGATCGATTAGGTCTGAGACCATTGCTTGTTTGCTGCGCATACCCCCCGAAGCAAATGTCTGAAATTGGAGCCAAAAACCTTTCAAATTTAATCGAGATGGGATTTGATATAATTGCTGCAACTCCTGCACCTCAGACAGCAGCCAAGCTTTCTTTGGAGTCATTTAAACAATTCGGTAATGTTTGTAAATCTACAGAAATGTCCTTATTTTCTACTGTACCGCGTTTAGCTATTGAAATGGGAGTAAATACAATATTCTGGGGAGAAAATCCTGCATTACAGGTTGGTGACTCCGCCGTAGAAGGTTTTGATGAGTTTGATGGGAATAACTTACGGCATTTAAATACATTAACATCAGGTGGGGTTGACTGGTTAAAAAAAGCAGTAAGTTTCCCATATTTATCTGAGCACTATTTATATCCTACTGAAATTGAGTTTGAGAAAAAAAAGATTAATATTTTTTATTTAGGTGCTGCATGGGACGATTGGAGTAATGACGACAATTCTATATATGCGTCATTGCAAGGATTAACACTTAGACCTGGTGAAGAGTTAGATACTGGTGATTTATCTAATGCATCTATGCTAGATGAAGAGTTTACAAATATTAATATGATGCTTAAATTCTTTAAGTTTGGATTTGGTAGGGCAACAGATTTTGTTAATGAGAAAATTCGTTCCGGTAACATATCAAGAGACGAGGCAATCATTATTGCAGAAAAATATGATGGTCTTTGTTCTGATGAAATTATAAAGCGCTATACAGAATATGTAGGCATTACTGTGACAGAGTTTTGGGATATTACTAATAACTGGGTAAACAAAGATATTTTCAACACAAGTCCAGGTGCCCGCCCTTTAAAGAAATTTACAGTAGGGGTCGACCATGAAAGTTGATATTTTAGATATTGGTAGCGGAAATATTTCTTCAATCAAAAATTGGATAGAGCAAGCAAATGTTCCCGCAAGAGTCGTTAACAAAGCAGAAAATATAGACTCAGATCTCCTTATATTACCTGGTGTTGGCTCTGCTGGTTCATATATGGAGCGTATTTTAGCTGGTGGGTATGATGTTGCAATTAAAAAACATTTACTTAATGGTGGACGACTGCTTGGAGTATGTCTTGGATTTCAAATCATGACTAAATATTCAGAGGAAGATGGTGGAGTTGATTGTTTGGGATTAATTGATGGTTATGTTGAGCGACTCGGGCCAGATATATCACATAATGGCTGGGAACCACTAAAATTTAGAATAAACGATATGAACAAACAGTCATTTTATGCTCAGCATAAATTGACTAAAAAGCGTTTGTTAGATGGTCGAGTTTTTTATAACCACGAATATGGAGTTGTAAATAATGAAAAAAACTCTTTTTTCACGCCTGTTTCAGACAATTTTTCGCAATATACGGGGTTGTTTATAAAAGGTAAAATAATTGGAATACAATTCCACCCTGAGAAAAGTCAGATCACAGGTTTAGAACTAATTTCAATGATTTTATAGGAAAGTATTATGAGAGTTGGTGCAACGGTACTACTGTTTGATCAGCAATGTATTCAGTCATATGAATGGAATTTAAAGCGACCACTAGGAAAGTTGCAAGGGATTATTGATTCACTTGAAGAATATCACTGTGATGAAGTTGCTATCATTCGTCCAGTAAAGAATGATGATAACTTTGAGTTGTTTAAAAAAGATATAGAGGTTGTTAAGCAACTTAGTTGTATGACTCCTATTAGCTTTGGTGGTGGGGTCAGAACATTGGAGCATCTAAAATTGCTTAAAGGGCTACCAATAGAGCGCTTAATTTTTTCATCAGCATTTTTAGAAAAAAATGAAAAGTTAATACTAGCAGCAAAAAAACTTTTTGGTCATCAAGCAATTCAATGCTTATTACCGATAATTATAAAATCAAATGAAATACAAGTATATAACCCCTCAACTAACGATTATATGACTTTAGACTCTGTGGATACTCAATTCATAAATACATTAGCAAATGAAATTATATTATTTGATACAGAACATGAAGGAATGAATGATAGCTTTGACTGGTTGATATTAAAAAATATTCCATTTGATCACAACAAGGTTATTGTAAGTGGTGGAATTGGTAAAGGTGACGTTAAGAAAGCTAAACAAAATAAAATAGCGTCAGTATTAGTTGACAACAAAATATTACACCAAGAGTACTCAATTACAGGTTATAAAAATGCAGCAAAATTGTCCTAAATGCAACTACCCTATAACTCATCCATTTGGTTTGATGATTACTGATGGAGAATGTTCAGGTTGCGTTACACACAAAGAAAAAGATTCTATAGATTGGGCAAGAAAAAGAGAAAGCTTATCATTAGAATTACTTAAATTTAAAAAGAAAGGGCAAAAGTATGATTGTGTTGTACCTGTAGTGGGCGATGCAGAAGATTACTTTACTTTGTCAAAGGTCTTAGAGCTAGGGCTATCACCACTTGTAGTTTGTGTTAATGATTATTTTAAAAATGATATTGGCTGGAAAAACCTTCATCAGCTAATTACCTATTTTGATGTTGATTCTTTTACTTTTAACCCTGATATTAGAGTTTATAAAGAGCTAGTAAGAACATCATTGAGAAAATTTGATCATATAATGCTGCCTTTTTTACAGTTGCACACTTCTTTTCCTGTGCATGTGGCCCACGAAAGAAATATTCCACTTATCATTTGGGGGCAGAATCAATCAGTTGAACAGGTTGGTAAATTTTCGCACAACGATGTTGCGCAAATGAGCAAATGGTACCGTAAGGAGCATGACCTTTTTAATGTGGATACTGATAAGCTCATAGGTAACGGTGCTCAAGTGGACTTACGACATTTAAACTATTATCAGTATCCAAATATTTCAGCTTTAGACCGCAGAGGTGTAAAGGGGTTATATCTGAGTAATTATTATCGATGGGATCCCATAGCTCAAAATAATAGTGTTGTAAGTTTTGGCTTTCAACCTCAATCTAATAATTCGTCCTTTGATATTTATGAACGTGCAGGTAGCTCTGTTTATTATCAATTACATGATTTACTCAAGTATAAGAGGGTTGGGTATAGGAAAGTAACAGATCATGTTGCCCGTGAGATACGCCATGGTCGATTGACGACTGAAATAGGGCATAAATTAATAAACCATTACACTAAAAGTAAGGTAAACATCAAGCCATTCTTCGATTGGCTTGATGTCAGTGATAGTGGATATGAGTGGTTTAAATTACACCGTCTCGCTGGTTTAGATCATTTGATCTGTGAGAGTGAAACAAATGAGAAAATTGACATTGGAGAACCTTTAAAAAAATTTATAGGAAAGGGGTTAGACGCTCAGAGCAACTTTGTTATCTTCGGTAAGGGTATTTGAAATCAATTTAGATACCTTTTTTGATTGGTAATTACAGATGAATCAAGTATTAGCATTAAAACTTTATGGTCAATAGTTAACTAAAATTATGTCAAAAAGCGATCTTATTAATAATGGAAGAATATATTTAATAGCTAATATAATAAATGCTTCTATCCCTTTTTTGTTGTTACCCCTGCTTACTCGCTATTTAACTCCTGCTGAGTATGGGGAAGTAACTATGTTTTTAGCCTTGTCAGTTGGACTAACTGCTTTTGTAGGGATTTCTGTTCATGGTATAGCAACTAATATGTATTATGAATTAGGGGACGATAAGTTTGGCCAGGCTAAATTTGTAGGTTCTTGTATTCAAATTATATTTTTAACTACCTTAATTACCTTTTCGTTTATCCTACTGTTCGCAGGCTTCATAGAAGAGCAATTAGGAATAACTAAATACTTTATTATAGGGACTGTTCTTGTTGCTTTAGCAAACTCTGTAATTCAACTACGTTTAGTACAATGGCAAGTGCGTAAGAAAGCAAAAAAATTTGGTATATTTCAGATTTCTTTTGGCTTATGTAATTTATTAATTTCTCTATTCTTTGTTGTGATCCTAGACCTAGGTAGTGAAGGGCGGGTTGATGCACAATTAATTTCATCAGCTTTGTTTACAATTGTTGCACTGGCTTTATTAAGAAAAGATGGCTTGTACGATATAGCTGTATTTAACATAGGTTATTATAAAGAGATCTGCAGCTTTGGTATTCCGCTCATCCCTCACATTTTTGGTCTCTTTCTCTTGTCTTCGTTTGACAGGGTTGTTATTAAAGAAAAATTGGGAATAAGTGAGGTTGGTGTATATATGGTTGCTATGCAGCTTAGTATGGGTTTAAAGGTCGTATTTGATGCTTTAAATAAAGCCTTTGCCCCTTGGCTTTATGAGCAGCTAACTCTAGTTAATAATTTTGAAATGAAAGCAAAGATCGTAAGGTATACTTATATATGTTGTATTTCTTTGTTTATACTGCCATTACTAACATACTTTTTAGCTTCAATTGCGATAGATATAGTTGCTGGAGATGAATACGCCAGAGCTTCATCCGTTTTAGTATGGTTGGTGTTAGGCCAAATTTTTGCTGGTATGTATTTAATGGTAACAAATTATATCTTTTTTGCTAAACGAACTTTGCCTTTGTCAGCAGTGTCAATGTTATCTGGGATAATACATATAGGGTTATTGTATATTTTTATTGATATTTATGGGTTTGTTGGTGCAGGTTTTGCTTTTGCAATATCCATGTTATGTCGATTCATTTTAGTGTGGTGGGTCGCTATTAAAGTGTACCCTATGCCTTGGTTTAATTTCAAAGCAACATAGTAAAGTTAGGCTCTAATTTAAGGCGTTATCCATGTTTTTTAACTTGAATCAATATTTATCCGTTCTTATGGCTGTTTTATTTGCTAATAGCTTTATTTTTCCAGTATTACTGATCCCTTTTTTAGCACTTACAGTTGTTTCGTTTTGTATTACACTCAAAGCTCAGTATTATATTATTAATAAACAGATTTTTTTTATATTCTTCATAATTGTTATTTCCATACTTTTGCCAATAGTGAAAAGTAGCTCTTTATATGATGTTAAAGTCGGCATTTTTTTAATCTGTTCTATTCTCTTTAGCTATACACTTTCTTACCTTAAGCCAATCAAGAGTTTGACTGCATGTTTACTACCATTGCTATTCTCCTTAGTGATGTTTACGTATTATGCGTTTAATGGCATATCTGCTGAAGATTTTTTTCCTTTAAATTCTCGTAATTTTGTTGCTGTAACTTTATTTTTAGGGTTGTTTGCATATTTTGCTCTATCTAAAAATTATACAGTGAGTGGTAGGCTTATTGTTCTTAATCTTGCTATTTGCTTTTTTTGTATATATGCGGTCGGTCGCGCTGGCATCGTTTTGTCATTTGTATTGCTCGCATTTTATTCATTAAATTATGTAATAGATGTGACTAAAAAATTTAAGCGGGAATCAAAATTACTAGTCCGAATGTTAATGCTTATGTCAGTCTTTACAATATTAGTATTTTTGATTGATTATTTATATACAAATGATTTTTTAGCTAGGATTATTTCGCGAGGTATGCACGACTTATCAAGAAAAAATATTATAAAAGAGTATTTATCTAGTTTGGATGGTACTAATTTAATTCTAGGAGTTAAATTAGCTGAATTAGAGTTGATGAATAAATTTAACAATAACTTGCACAACTCGTATCTAAGTGTTCATAGTAGTTTTGGCTTGATTTATTCATTGTTTTTTATGTTTTTGGTTTCTTATTCTCTTGTTTTAAGCTGGAGGAGAAAGTATTATCCCGTGATTTTCCTCATGTTGGTAATATTAGCGAGAGGGGTATCTGATATCCAAGTATTAGCTGGGCGAGGTGATTGGGTTTTTTATTTTGTCTTATTCTATTTAATCCAGTCACAGCAACAAATGAAAAAATTAGTGAAAGTACAAATATTACACACGGAGAAATCTTGAATTACAGTAATGAAGTAAAAGTTATTAATGAGTTCATCAGTAAATCTAAAATTGATGATATTTTAATTAATGATTTTAATGTATGGCCTTTGATTAGACTCTCTGTCATTGATAAGCTTTTAATCAATGAAGGAGTTTTTGGGGTTAGAAATCACTCGACATTAAAGCTTAGTCACTTACTTAGTGTTATATATAATTCTATTGTTTCTTTATTTTCACTAATGATGGCTATAAGGCTCGGCCGAAGAAAGTTTCTTTTTGTTGGTTTCTCTCGGAGAACAAAAGATGGAAGTCAAGCTATTGATAAGTTTCATGACCCAATAATTAATGAATTGAATTCTAAAGATTGTGTGATGATTGAAAGGCCATTTAAAGCCAAGCACTTTAGTAGAAGAGCTACTCAATGTCCTATTGTGAACTTAGACTTTTTTGTGTACTTTACTGAGTTTTACTCTAGAGCTTTTTCCTTCTTTTACAGGTTAAGGTATAAAGCAGATTTAAGCGCTTTAGCCAATAAATTAGAGCCGATATTTTCAGATAGATCATTTATTATAAAGTCTACCTCTCGTGAAATTGCAAAATTTCATATACAAAACCTGTTTAACAATTATTTACTAAAAATATTCCAGCCTCAAAAGGTGATTGTTACTAATCGTGGTTTGCATCTTTCTCTAATTTATTGTGCTAATAAGGCGATGATTGAAACATCAGAGCTTCAACATGGCATTACACTTGCGAATGATATTAGTTACACCGAACAAAATGACGGTTTACTTGGTGTTAACAACTTCCTTGCATTTGGTGATTATTGGTGTCAGGGGTATAAATGGGCAGGCAATGAGACTCAGGTGATTTCTTTTGGTTTTAAGTATATCGAAGATAAAAGAAATAACTTAATAGTAAAAAAACCTGCAAAAAAACAAAATTTAAAAAAAGTATTATTTATTTCTCAACCTGAACTATATGAACAAATTAATACTGAACTCGATCTCATCGCTAAAAATAATAGAGACTGCAATTTTGTACTAAAACTACACCCTCAAGACATTCAAGGATATAGAGAGCGTTATTCAGTAGCTTTATCTAATACAAACGTAACTGTACTTGATAATCAAATCTGCGATAATTATTCGCTATTTTATAGTTTTGACTATGTTTTTGGGTATAATTCAACAATGTTGTACGAAGCTTATTATTTTGGTTGTTCTGTTTTTATTGTTAACTTTACCAATATGAATTTATCTTCGGTTTTTGGTGATTCCATGGAGTGTTTTGCTGAACTCACTCAACCCGTAATTAATTTTAATGTTAAAGAGACTACATCTAAAGCTAATGATGTTGGTAAGCTCTTTTTTAGTTCTTCAAACAAAAATATACTATATGAATTTTTTAAAGGGCGTAAAGTATGAAGAGATTTTTTGACATAATCGTTACTTTAACAGCAATACTATTGTTAAGCCCACTCTTGTTTATAGTTAGCATACTTGTGGTCTTTTCTATGGGAGCCCCTGTGTTCTTTTCCCAAGAAAGGATCGGCTTGAATGGCAAGCCGTTCAGGGTTTTTAAGTTTCGCAGTATGACAAATAAAAAGGACGAAAAGGGTAACTTGTTACCAAATATAGAACGGGTAACAAAAGTTGGAAGCTTTCTAAGACGTTCTAGTATTGATGAGTTACCATCATTATATAATATATTAAAAGGCGACATGAGTTTAGTAGGGCCTAGGCCTTTACTCCCAGATTACTTGAACTGTTACTCTAACTATCATCGGCGACGACATGATGTAAGGCCTGGGCTTACAGGGCTTGCACAAATTTGTGGTAGAAATAATATAACTTGGAAGGCTCGGTTAGATTTGGATATTGATTATATTAATAAGCAATCATTCCTTTTTGATTTGTGGATTATTTTTATGACCGCAATTAAGGTTATTCGGAGAAGCGATGTAGAGGGTGATTCCGATATGTCTATTATAAGGCTAGATAAAGATCCAAGTTATATTAAGGAAAAAAGTAATGATTAGAGTCGCTGTTACATCTGTTGGGGGAGGCGTTGGGCAATCAGTAGTTGATTCAATTTCTCATTTATCTAATCACTATTGGATTTTAGGTTTAGATATCAATGATAATGTATTTGCCAGGACACAATGTGACTGTTTTGTAAAGTCTTTAAGGATATCTGAGTCAGGTTACCTAAAATTTTTACTTGATACATGTGCCGTTAATAATATTGATGTCCTTATTCCTGGTAACGATACTGAACTATATTTACTAAGCAGTAATATTGAATTATTTAATAGCATAGGCGTTAAGGTTATAGTTGCACCTTCAGATATTGTTGCAAGTTCCAGAGATAAATACCAATGGTACACCGATTACTCAAAGGAATTTAATATAGTTTCTACTGTAAAGCTTGTGCAGTATATGGATAGCCCAGAATCTTTCCCTGAGATATCTTTCCCTGCAATTGCTAAACCTTCAGGAGGCTCTGCATCGAATGGGATTAAGATTTTTCACAGTGTAGCTGATGTTTTTAAAGATTGTGACGACATTGATTTAACCCAATATGTTATCCAGCCTTATTTACTTCCAAAGGTTACAGATCCCGAATTTAAACGCTTAAGTAAAGCAGTACAAGAAAAACGTTTAGAGCAAGCTTCTGAGATATCAGTTCAAATAGTATTATCTCCCCTTTCAAAAGTTCTAGGTGTTTTTGTTTCAAGAAATAGACTAAAAGATGGTGTTCCTATCCAAATAGAGCCTATAGACGATGCTGAAATTGTTGAAGAGGTAAAAGAGATTGCAAAGTTTTTAAGTAAAAAAAAGGTTGTTGGTCCTGTTAATATTCAAGGCCGGCTAACTGAAAACGGACTTATCTTTTTTGAAATGAATTTAAGGTTTACTGGTATTACAGGTAACCGTGCATTATTTGGTTTTAATGAAGTTTCAACTTTAATTAGAGAGTTTCACAACCCAAATAACTCTCAAGCAACTTCTTTGTACCTTAACATAGATAAGTTAGGTGCACGGCAAGTTGCGTGTCGAACTAATTCATTAAATTCAAATAGTCAAAATAGTAGAAATAAAAGAATACTAGTAACTGGGGCTAATAGTTGGTTTTCAAAGAATTACTTACACAAGCTAGCTACTTGTAAAAATTCAGAGAAAACTGAGTTATTGCTGTCATCAAGAGATATAGAAGGTGCTAAAAACTTCTATGATGATAAATTCATAAAGAATTTCAATTCAGTATCTTTTTTAGATTGTGATGAGCTGTCATTGTCATCAGCTTTGAATTACTCTGATACTCTTATCAATTTCGCCTCGGCAAGGCCACCTCATGGAAGTCAGCGAATTTATGAGTCAACTTTATTTAATATCAAATTAGCAGAGATAGCAAAGGCGTCGGGTTTAAATTTAATAATAAATATTTCTTCACAATCAGTTTATGGTGATAATTCTAAAGAAAGTTTTTCTGAAGAGGATAAATTAGATATTCAATCATGCTATTCAATGTCTAAAGCAACTATTGAAAATGCTTTTCAAGAAATCAACACTACTAATAAACAAACAAAAGTTATTAACTTAAGGGTGGGTAGACTCTGGGGGGGCAGTCTTTGTATCCCTCAAGACCAGATACCTTTTAAAATTTTGGATAATTTAATTTCTGGAAGTGATTTTAGTTACCAAGCTCCTGATAATATTATAAACTTCATTGACGTCGACGATGCTTCTTCAGCTATTTCATTTATCATAGAGTATTATGCAAGCGGTAGACTAGATAATAAACCAGAGGTATTTAATCTTGGAGGTCATAATATAACTATGCTGGAATTTGTAGCTAATGTCTCCAAGTTATTGGCTAAAGAAGAGAACTCAACAATTGCGCCTTTATTTTCTGAATCTCACTTAAGTAAAAGAAATTTAGCCATATCAACCGATAAACTAAAGCACTTAGGCTGGTCTCCAAAGTTTTCTATACAAGATACTTGGGGTGCGCTAATAAATCTTTACAAAGAGTTAAAAAATGCTTAATACAACTTTTTCTCCTTGGCCTAGCTTCACGGCTGAAGAGGCTAACGCCGTTAGTCGCGTGATTTTATCAAATAAAGTTAATTATTGGACTGGTACTGAAGGTCGTGAATTTGAAAAAGAATTTGCCGCATGGGCTGATAGTGAATATGCAGTTGCCCTAGGTAACGGTACATTAGCGCTTGATATAGCCTTAAAAGCGCTTGGCGTAGGTGCTGGCGATGAAGTAATAACTACACCCCGTACTTTTTTAGCGTCGGCTTCCAGTGTTGTAACTGCTGGAGCAGCCCCTGTATTTGCAGATGTTGACTTAAACAGCCAAGCTATTACAGCAGAGTCAATAAAAGCGGTATTAACACCTAAAACTAAAGCGGTTATTGTGGTGCATTTGGCGGGAATGCCTGCGGAAATGGATGAAATAATGGCGCTAAGTGAAGAGTATGGCTTTTATGTAATAGAAGATTGTGCACAAGCGCATGGTGCTAAATACAAAGGCCGCTCAGTAGGCAGTATCGGCCATATTGGTGCATGGAGCTTTTGCCAAGATAAAATTATGACTACCGGTGGTGAGGGGGGCATGGTTACAACTAACTCTAAAGAGTTGTGGTCTGCTATGTGGAGTTATAAAGATCATGGCAAGAGCTTTGATGCTATTTATAACCGTGAGCATCCACCAGGCTTTAGATGGTTACATGAAAGTTTTGGCACAAACTGGCGCATGACTGAAATGCAGGCTGTTATTGGTAGAATACAGTTAACACGAATGGATGATTGGACCGAAAAACGTCAAGCTTATGGGGCATTATTAGATAAGGCTGCAAAAGATTTTAGTTGTATTCGTCTAGTGAAAGTACCTAATCATATTAAACATGCTGAATACAAGCATTACATGTTTATAAGGACAGAAAATTTAGTTGCAGGCTGGGACCGTGAGCGTATTATTAATGAAATAACTGCTGCAGGTGTCCCCTGTTTCCAAGGAAGTTGTTCAGAGGTTTACTTAGAAAAAGCATTTGATGGAACAGCTTACAGACCAAAAGAAAGGCTTCCAAATGCAAAAGAGCTGGGAGAAAGCAGTGTCATGTTTTTAGTACACCCAACTCTTACTATCCAAGAAATTCAATTGTCCTGCTCAGTAATAGCTTCTGTGCTTAAAGCAGCTTCTTTATAAATTGATTCGGTAGAGAACTTGAGTCAGGTTTAATGATAAAACTCTGTATAATCTTTCGGTTTCTCTTTCTCAAATGAAAAGAGAAGCCTGTTCCATTCACGATGATTTATTGTTTTTTGATAATATGCTTTGATAAGTAATGTTATTTGGAGAGTTTTTTGAAAACATCAAAATACCGCTCGGATATTGACGGGCTTAGAGCTATAGCTGTACTAAGTGTAATAATCTATCATATTAAAGGTGTCTGGCTAAGTGGTGGATTCTTAGGGGTTGATGTTTTCTTTGTCATTTCAGGCTATTTAATAACAGGTATTATTTACTCTGAGATTTTAGATAACAAATTTTCTCTAAAGAGTTTTTATATTCGCAGGATGAAGCGAATTTTACCTGCATTTTTCTTTATGGTTTTGCTGACAATCATATTTGGTTATTTTATCTTATTACCTTATGATTTTTATAAGCTAGGTTTCTCGGCTGCTTCGACGTTATTTTTTATATCTAACTTTAACTTTTCATTACGTAGCGGTGGTTATTTTGACTCTTCAGCTGAAGAATGGCCATTATTACATACTTGGTCTTTAGCTGTTGAAGAGCAATATTATTTTATTTTCCCTATGCTAATGCTTCTCATGATGACTACTTTGAAATTAAGGAGTAAATTATTAGCATCTCTGATGGTGATTACAGTTTTATCTTTTTATATTGCGACTAAGATGTCGATGGATGACGAGTTAAGTAGCTGGAGTTATTATATGCTGCTGACAAGAGCGGGGGAGTTACTTATTGGAAGTATGACCGCTATTCTTTTAAAACAGCAAAACATACTCTTAAATGACAAAATAAAAACGTTTTTATCAGTTATTTCATTAGCTATTATTACTTTAAGTTTTATTTATATAGATAAGACAATGGTATTCCCAGGCGTTTTGGCGTTACCAGTTTGCTTGGCTACTGCATGTTTGATTATTTTTAAATCTAATTTTTCCTATCAGGTTTTATCTTTGAGACCCTTGGTAAAGGTAGGTTTATTATCATACTCCTTGTATCTGATACATTGGCCTATTTTAGCTTATGCAAAATATCTTACAGTATTTAATTCAAATGCGGGGCACCTTTCTTCTGAAATTGTAATGGTTTGTATATTCTTAATTCTAATTTTTTCATTAATCAGTTATTTTTGTATTGAAGTACCATTTAGAGCAAAGCAATGGTCTTTTAAGAAAAGCTTTATAAATCTATTAATGGCTCCGTCGCTTATTATTGGAGGAATGGCTATAGCAATTGTTCTTCATCAAGGATTTTATGAACGGTTTTCGAATGATAAGATATCAGGTAGTATGGCCTTCTCGCATCTGAACAAATCTAAATGCCCTTCACTAGTTAATTTAGGCTGTATTGGCGGCGACTCAAGTTCTGAAGAGTTAATGATTTTATATGGGAATAGCCATGCTGAGCATTATTTTGATTTTTTTGATAGGTATACAAAAAAGGCTGGATACAAATTAGAGTTGGTTGCTACTGGAGGTTGTGGTGTAGCAAATAATTCAAAGAAATGTAGTTTGGTTAATAATTATTTTAATTCTAACTCTTATAAAGCAGATATCGTGGTTATATCTCAACGATGGGACACAGTCCTATCAAATGAAAAACAATTATTTTTAAACTCACTTCAAAAATTGTCTGATGATTTGAAAAAACAAAACAAAACTGTTGTGATTATGGCCCAAACACCAAAATGGAATATATCTATATCTAAGCTCTGGAATTGTAATAGAGTTTTTGGAAAGTGTGATTATAAACTCCAGCATATGAACGATTTCCAAGAAGCTAATAAAGTAATGAGGCATTTTGCAAGTCAGAATGATCTTTTATTCTGGGAACCATATTCAGAAGTGAAAGATTACTATGCCCCATTTGATTCATTAGGGCGGCCTTTATTTTTTGATGATAATCATTTATCTCGATATGGTAGTGAATCAATGTATAAAAGTTATGAATCCCTATCCAAAAAAGAATTAAGGGATTTGCTAAGCAAGAACAACTGAATTATTTAGCGGAAAGCTGTTCAATTTGATAATGGCTGCAAGTAAAAAAACTATATATGTGTATAATGCTCGATAATTCTTATTGGCAACTATTATCTGTAATGAAGCGAAGTAAAATATTAGCGACCCTTCTATAAGAACATCAGGATTTAAAAACGACATATGAGTGTAACCAATTCCACTATGAATATTTTGTTCAGAGCTTCACGGCCGGCAAAAAGGTTGATTAGCATATTTGCAGATTTAATATTTGTTATTGTAGCTTTTTGGTTGGCAATGCTTGTAAGATTGGATACGGTTAGCATTTTTAGCGAATTACAGTATTGGTTGTTACTTGTATGTTTAATTCCATTGTCATTACTAATAAATATTAAATTAGGCCTTTATCGAGCTGTAATACGTTATCTTAGCAGCAAGGCTGCTAGTTCAATTACTATATCTGTTTTATTATCTACTTTGTCATTAATAATCCTTGCTTATTATTTGGCAACCCCCTTACCTAGAACTGTTCCCGCTGTTTTCGCTGCGTTTTTGATAATACTAGTTGGTGGTAGTCGCTTTTTTGTTAGGGCTATTTTAGCTAATAACCAAGGCTCTAGTTGTAAAGAACCTGTTATCATCTATGGTGCTGGGTCTGCAGGTCTTCAACTGGCAAATGGTTTAAATGCAGGTCCAGAATACCTGGTACGTGCTTTTATAGATGATGACATTGCTAAACATGGCTCTATTGTTCAAGGTATACCTGTAATTGCTTTTAAAGATGTTCAAGAATTAATTGATAAGCGAGGAGCGACTAAAGTACTTTTAGCTATGCCTAGTGTATCTAGAGCAAGGCGTAAAGAGGTATTAGCTCAATTAGAGCCGCTTTCAATTAAAGTTTTGTCTATTCCTGGAATGGCTGATGTAGTTGAAGGTAAGGCTAAGCTTTCTGAATTTAGGGAGGTTGAAATTGAGGATTTATTAGGCCGAGACCCTGTCACTCCTAAAACCGATTTAATGGCTGCAAATATTACTAATAAAGTGGTTATGGTTACAGGCGCAGGTGGTTCTATAGGCTCTGAGTTGTGCAGACAAATTATTAAACAAAATCCCGTAAAAATAATTTTATTTGAACGCAGTGAAATTGCTCTTTATTCAATAGAAAAAGAATTGTGTGAATATGTTACTCATAATCAACTTTCAATAGAATTAATACCTATTATGGGTTCCGTGCAGCGTATTAACAGGCTTGAAACTGTAATGATAGCTTTTGGTGTTCACACGGTTTATCACGCCGCTGCATACAAACATGTACCACTTGTTGAGCATAATGTAGTTGAGGGGGTACGTAATAATGTATTTGGTACTTATTATGCGGCAAAGGCAGCGGTAAATGCCAAAGTAGAAACCTTTGTGCTTATATCGACCGACAAAGCAGTTCGTCCTACCAATGTTATGGGGGCAACCAAGCGAATGGCTGAACTCGTTTTACAGGGGTTAGCTCAAGAACAAGGTGCTAAGCATAATACACGCTTTTGCATGGTGCGCTTTGGTAACGTGCTTGGCTCATCAGGTTCAGTTGTTCCATTATTCCGTCGTCAGATTAAAGAGGGGGGGCCTATAACATTGACTCACCCAGACATAACTCGTTTTTTTATGACCATACCTGAAGCCGCACAGCTTGTTATACAAGCAGGCGCTATGGGTAAAGGGGGCGATGTATTTGTGCTCGATATGGGCGACTCGGTTAAAATTAAAGATTTAGCGACAAAAATGGTCAGGCTATCTGGCTTTGAAATTAAAAGTGAATCTAACCCGCATGGCGATATTGAAATACTTTGCACAGGGTTGCGCCCAGGTGAAAAACTCTTCGAAGAGCTATTAATAGGGGATAACGTAGGGCAAACAACTCATGAACGAATTATGACTGCAAATGAAGTGATGTTACCGCTTAGTGAGCTTAATGTGTTTATAGACGCGCTAGATACAGCTTGTCATAACTTTGATCATGAAAAAATTCGTCAATTACTTCTCGATGCGCCAACTAGCTTTAATCCTACAGATGGGATTTGTGACTTAGTATGGAATGCAAGACATGAAAATTTTAAAGAGCATACCAGTGGCTGCAATGTAGTTAACTTACCTAAAACTGGTAAAGGCGCCATGCTTTAGCAATTTATCAGCTAGTTACATTAAAACACCGAGTTAGCAACTCGGTGTTTTACTTTCTGAATATTTATAATTTACTCTACTTTTAGCTGATTCAGGCTGTATTTATATTAGTGAAGAGGAACTAGGTTTTAGGTAAGGATTAAGCCAAGCACGGTGCTAAAATTCACTGCCGCGGACTTCGATCGACGAGCCTAGAGCTAAACACCGAACTTCGAGCCTAGAACCTAAAATATGCGCGAGGTAAACCCCGCCTACAGGCATAAAAAAACCTTGCGATGTTAACCGCAAGGTTTTTAAATTTCTCGAACCTCGAACCTCGAAC
>NZ_PNDI01000042.1:0-61991 GCF_005887465.1 Pseudoalteromonas sp. S1610
GTAAGTTTAAAGAATGGTGGGTCATGATGGACTTGAACCATCGACCAATGGATTAAAAGTCCACTGCTCTACCAACTGAGCTAATGACCCGCTCTTTTTGTCGCATTTCGAGTGGGGTTACCATTCGTTTGCTGCGGGCGCTTATAATACTTATTTATAAAATGAGTGCAACCGAAATTGTCTCTTTTTTTAAGTTTTTATGTCTAGTTGAGCAAATTTAGACCGCTTATGACAAAAAGCAGTCTAATCAAGCATCAACATTTATTTTGATAAGCGATCTGTGGCTAGTTTAGCAGCAGTTGTACTTGGGTACTGATTGATTAGCTCATTCAGTATTTTTTGCGCTTCAGCCTTTAACCCTTGCTCTTGTAAAAGTGTACCAAGCTTTAACATTGCATCTGGGCGCTTATTTGAGTTTGGAAATTCGTTAACAACTACTTTGAAATGCTCGGCTGCTTTTACACCGTCATTTTTAATCGTTAATAATTGCCCAAGCCAATAATGTGCGTTTGAGGTGTACACTGAATTTGGATACGTTGTTAAGAACGCTTGAAATTCTGGAATAGCTTGGTCATAGCGCTTATCTTTCATTATAAGCGCAACAGCACGCTCGTACGCTTCGTTTTCAGATAAATCACTGCTGTAGCTCTGATCGCTACCTGGTTGCGTGTAGTCTGTTGTAGGCGCTGGAGTAGCCGGTTTAGCATATGCTTGGCTAACACGGTTTTCTATTTCTTGATAAAGCTCGCGCTGGCGCTGCAATACCTTTTCAAGTTTATAGCTTTGCTCTTCGGTAACACCGCGAATTTGACTCACTTCATCTTGCAGTAAGTTAAGCTGTTGCTGTAACTCTACTTGTAAGAAATTACGTTGTTGCATCATGCTTTCAAGGGTTGCTAAACGCTTTTCAATGCTCGACTGTGAACTTGCAGCTTCTGAAACAGGAGCGGGAGCAGCCATTAACTGGGTGCTCCCGCTCAATATCATGGCTGCCAAAATAATTTTCGGCTTCATAATATCTCTTATCTTAGTAAACTAGTACCGCACGGCGGTTTTTAGCGAAAGCTTCTTCAGTGCGAGATTTAACCATTGGTTTCTCTTCACCGTAGCTAACTACTGACATTTGGCTTGCAGAAACACCTAAGCTTTGTAGGTATTTTTCAACTGCTTGTCCACGGTGCTCACCAAGTGCAATGTTGTACTCTGGTGTACCGCGCTCATCTGCGTGGCCTTCGATTAATACTTTAACAGAAGGGTTTTTAACTAAAAACTCAGCGTGTGCACGAAGTAGCTCGCCGTATTGACCTTGAATCGTTGCAGTGTCAAAACCAAAGTAAATGATTTGCTCTTGACGAAGCGCTTCGTACTTTTGACGAAGTTGCTCTTCTGCTTTTTGCTCTGGCGTCATTGTTGCTACTTCAACTGTATCAGTTGTTGTTTGCTCAACAGTTGCTTGGTTAGACTGGTTAGCTGCATTTTCATCGATATCTGAAGATGAGCTACAAGCTGCTAGCGTCATTACTGGCACAGCAATTAGCAGGCCTTTAAGTATTTTGTTAAGTTGCATTGAGTAGATTCCTATTTTGAGTAAACCAGCAATTATTACTGTAAATATGGCGACCAAGCCGGTGCCTTCACTTGTCCATCAAGCACAGGTAAGCGTGCTTTAAAACGGCCGTCCATCGATACTAGCGCAAGTACCTGTTTATTATTATGGAGCGTGCTGTATATAATCATCGAGCCATTTGGCGCTATGCTCGGCGATTCATCAAGGCGAGTTCGAGTTAAAACTTGGAACGCACCTGTAGCCAACTCTTTCTTAGCAAGATGATACTGTCCGTTAGTACGGTTTACCATCACTAATTCTTTTCCGTCTGGCGAAATAGAACCCGCTAGGTTCATGTCACCATCAAAGGTTAATCTTTGAGATCTGCCAGTTTTTAAATTTAACTTATAAATCTGAGCATTACCACCCCTTTCCGACGTAAATACTATATCTTGACCATTTGGGTACCACGAAGGTTCGGTATCTATACTACGATGGCGTGTTAATCGCGTCTCTTTACGTGTTAGTAAGTCTAATAAGTAAACCTCAGTTGCACCAGTTTTATCTTTTGACAGCACTAACAGTAGCTTTTTACCGTCTGGCGAGAACTGCGGCGCACCGTTAATTCCTTTATAGCTGGTGATCAATTCACGTTTACCGGTATAAATGTCTTGAATAAAAATTTGGCTCTGGCGATTTTCGAACGTTACATACGCTAATTTAGTCCCATCGGGCGACCATACTGGCGACATTAGCGGCTCTTTTGAGCGCAATAACACTTGTTCATTAAAGCCATCATAGTCGGCAACCACTAACTGATACGGCTTTTCATCAGTATCACGTACAATAACATAGGCTATTTTTGTTAAAAACGCGCCTTTTTCACCAGTTAGTTTTTCATAAATCACATCACTAATACGATGCGAGTAACGACGAAAACCGGTTTCACCAATCACGCTTTGACGCGCTTCTAAAATATGGTCTTGGCTTTGAACCAGCTTACCGTTGCTCATCATTTGTGTTTCACCGCCAGTGATTTGGCCGCGAATAACATCAACCAACTCATAACGCACTAAATAGCGTCCATTGGTTTGCTGCTCTACTTCACCAACCAATACAGCCTCGACACCTTTATTAACCCAGGCACCGTAATCAATATCAGCATCTTTGTGAGGTTGTTGTGGCATTTGCGACACACTCACAGGCTTAAACTTACCGCTGCGCATTAAATCGGCAGCAATTACATCACTTAGCTGCTGTGGAATAGGACCAATACCTTGGTATTTAAATGGCACAATCGCAATCGGTCTTGCGCCGTCAATACCTTCAGTAATAACAATTTCAAGTGCCGCATGTGCAACACCCTGAAACCCTAATATTAAAACTAAACAGGCTATTTTAATTTTGTTAAACATGTCATCCCTTAAAACTCTGGCGCGATGGTTATATTAATATTCTTTAGTTGCTCGAATACGTCTTTATCTTTAGATACCGGTAATGTGTCGGCCATGCGAACAGCTCTTAATGCAGCCTCACACACTAACTTATCACCGCCTAACGATTTAACTTGTGTTACCAGCCCATTAAACCCAAGACGGATATTAATGCGGCATTGCTGGTTTTTCATTTTTTCATCAATTAATAAGTTTTGTTGAATACGCGCCATAATTAATGCGCGGAATTTATCAACTTCACTCACTACTTGCTGTTGACGTATTTTATTACGTGCCGCCTGCTCTTTGGCAAGCTGCTCTTGCAGCATTTGCTCTTGAAGTGCTTGTTGGCGTTTACGCTCAGCTTCTTCAGCGCGCTTTTTACGCTCTTGTTCAGCTTTTTTAAGTGCCGCTTCTTCCGCTTTGCGTTTATCGGCAGCTGCTTTTGCCGCGTTTTCAGCTTCTTGCTTTTGCTTTTCGGCTTGCTTAGCTTTTGCTCGCTCGCGCTGTTCTATTTCTCGGGCTTTTTTAGCTTGTGCTTGCGCTTCTGCGGTTTCTTTTTCTTTCGCTCTGCGCTGCTGTTCAAGCTTTTTAATGCGCCTTGCTTCAGCTTCACGCTGTTTACGTGCATCGGCTGCTCTGCGTTCTAAATCGCGAATACGTTTATCTTCAGCACGCTTTTTATCATCTTCTTTCTTTTTAAGCTCAGCTATTTTTTGCTCAACTTGCTTTTGATCAATCGTAACCGCCGAAACCGCTTTCTCTGGCTCAGGAATAGCCGCATTAAGCGTTACTTCCATTACTTTAGGTTTAGGAGGATGAATGTTTGCTGACGCATACAAAAACCCACCTAACGCTAAATGCAGTAATACTGATTTAATTAGTGAACTACTCATACAGCTACTTGGTCCCCTCAAAGGATTCGGTCATTAACCCTACCGACGGTACACCTGCATTTTTTAAAAAGTCCATTAACAGTAACACTTCCTGATACGACACTTTACCCGAGCCTTTGATCATTACAGGTACATCTGGGTTTTTCATTAATTGTAGTTTAATTACTGCGGCTACATCTAATGCTTCCATTGGCTCTTCAGGATCGGTACCTACACTTACGTAATACTTACCATCGGCATCAATAGAGGCAATAATGGGTGGCGTGTCCTTGGTATCGACTAAGTCCGACTCTTCCATTTTTGGTAGGTCTACTTTTACACCATGAGTAATTAACGGCGCGGTGGCCATAAATATAATAAGCAGCACCAACATTACATCAATGTATGGTACTACATTAATTTCTGCGACTGGGCGACGCTTTTTACGATGATACATTCGCTTGAGCCTCTATTTGGGTAGCTGCTTGACGGTGTAAGATATTGGCAAATTCTTCCATAAAGTTAATGTAGTGAGATTCTAACTTTTCAACTTTATTAGCAAATCGGTTATAAGCAATAACAGCTGGAATTGCCGCAAATAAACCCATTGCTGTAGCAATTAGTGCCTCTGCGATACCGGGTGCAACCATTTGTAAGGTTGCTTGCTTTACTTCACCTAGAGCAATAAAGGCATTCATAATACCCCACACCGTACCAAATAAGCCGATGTATGGGCTAATTGAACCCACTGTTGCTAAAAACGATAAGCTTGATTCTAGTTTTTCAATTTCACGAGAAAGCGCAACCCGCATTGAACGGTGTGTGCCTTCCATTACAATGCCCGCACTTTGAAAGGTATTTTTTTTATGACGTGCAAATTCTTTAAAGCCTGAAGTGAATAACGCTTCAATGCCAGCTGATTGGCCACCGCGTGATGAAATTTCGTTATATAGTTTACTCAGGTCAACACCAGACCAAAAACGTTGCTCAAATTTTTTGGCATTTGCTAAGGCGTCAGAGATGGCTTTTTTACGTTGAAAAATAATAGCCCACGACATAACCGACATAGCAACCAACGCTAGCATTACTAATTGCACAAGCAAACTGGCTTCTAGAATTAGATCTAAAAAATTAAGCCCTGATCCCACGTTAAACTCCTAAATAATTAAAAACATCAAATTGATTTATTTGAGTAAGGTAACTTAGCAATACATTAGCCACCATTAAAGTTTTGCTAGTGTATCTAGTGTATTTACTGCTGACAACGATATTGCTGTGAATAGACAACAAAAAACGTTAAAAAAACAGCTTTACTCAATATTTACTACTTAACTCTTGTTCTACTGTATAAATAACAACAAAGCTTTATGGAAGCACGCTTAGTTTCACTAAAGAGTGACAAAAATGCGCTGTTTATTCAAAATTAATGCATAAGCACTCATAACCAGCACATGCTTACCTTAACGTAATAGTAAAACTAATACCGAACGTTAATATGTTAATATACATAAACAAAGCATTTCATTAACTTATAGAATTAATGATTAATTAACATGCAACAATAAGCAAAAACAAAAAACCGCTGCTATTAGTTTTTTTAATCTGAAAATATAAATTTTCTAGTTTGAACAAATTGTGTCGCTTCGGTATTATTCTCCCATACCGAGCTAGCGCATTAAATGAAAGCTATTTCATTGAATCCAGTTCCTCGTAATATGATTTATTTCGTATTACTTTTTTACTTCTTGGGGTATGACCTCAATAAGTAAAACGTAGTTCCCTAGATTACTTCCTTAAACTTGTTGTTTGCCCGCATTTTTTGCGGGCTTTTTTTTGCCTACAATTTATCAAACCATCTCAACTCGGGCTAAATAAGCAGTCGAACAATAGCCTGATATGTCTTAACGCTCAGTGAATTATTGGCAAAGTAAAATACGTAATGTTTGCGCATAAAAAAAGCCACTGTCGTTAAAAAGGCAATGGCTTTAGTATTTACCCTAAACTCTGGATAATAAATCTATCTCAAGCTGCTAATTAGTTTTGCTTGGGAAGTAAACCAAAATGATGATACGCATTATCCGACACTATTCGTCCGCGAGGCGTGCGCTGAATAAAACCTTGTTGAATTAAAAACGGTTCAATCACATCTTCTATGGTTTCTTTTTCTTCGCCTATGGCAGCCGCTAGGTTGTCAAGGCCAACCGGGCCACCCATAAATTTTTCAATAATGGCGAGTAAATATTTGCGGTCCATGTAATCAAAGCCGCTTTTATCAACATCAATCATATCGAGGGCTTGCTGAGCTACCTCGGCATTAACTGTACCATCTGATTTAACTTGGGTGTAATCGCGCACACGGCGCAATAAACGGTTTGCAATACGTGGTGTGCCACGAGAGCGCTTGGCAATTTCTGCCGCGCCATCGTCACACATTTCTAAATCAAGGTAATGCGCTGAGCGCCCCACTATATGCGACAAATCCTCAACAGAATAAAACTCTAAACGCTGTACAATACCAAAGCGGTCACGCAGTGGTGAGGTTAATGAGCCCGCACGCGTGGTTGCGCCAATTAAGGTAAATGCAGGTAAATCAAGCTTAATAGAGCGTGCTGCAGGCCCCTCACCTATCATTATATCGAGCTGGTAATCTTCCATTGCAGGGTAAAGTATTTCTTCTACTTGTGGGCTTAAGCGGTGAATTTCATCAATAAACAGTACATCACCTTCTTCAAGATTAGTAAGCAATGCAGCTAAATCGCCGGCTTTTTCAAGCACAGGGCCAGAGGTGGTTTTAATGTTTACATTTAATTCGTTGGCTACAATATTAGCAAGCGTGGTTTTACCTAAGCCTGGCGGGCCAAATATTAATAAATGATCCAACGCTTCACTGCGGCTACGCGCAGCTTCAATAAATATTTCCATTTGTTGCTTAACATGCGGCTGACCACGATAATCGGCCAGTAACTTAGGCCTAATAGCACGATCTATGGTGTCTTCATTGGTTTTTTCAGCAGCATCTATTAAGCGATCAGCTTCGATCATAATTTACTCACAGCATTGATTTCAAAGATTCTTTAATTAGAACCTCAGTCGACATATCGGGTTTGCTTACTGATTTTACTGCTTTTTGCGCTTGTGGCAATTTATAACCGAGCGCCACTAACGCCGAAACCGCATCATCGGCCGCATTATTAGCTATAGTTGCATTGCTCGCAGGCTCTATTACGGCGCTGTCGCTAAATGGGGTAAATAAGTCGTTGCCCCAATTTTTTAATCGGTCTTTCATTTCGAGCACTAATCGCTCGGCGGTTTTTTTACCTACCCCTGGCAGTTTAACCAAGGCCGTAGCGTCTTCATTATTTACGCAACTTACAAACTGCTGCGCCGACATACCCGACAAAATAGCTAAACCCAATTTAGGCCCTACACCATTGGCTTTTAACAGCTCTCGAAATAAGGCACGTTCGGTTTTATTATTAAAGCCAAACAATAACTGTGCGTCTTCGCGCACTACAAAGTGAGTGTATACAATGGCGTTGTCGCCCACTTTGGGTAAATCGTAAAAACAAGTCATTGGCATTTGTACTTCGTAGCCAACGCCACTCACTTCTAATAATATTTCTGGGGGCTGTTTTTCAACTAACACGCCGTTTAAGCGACCTATCATTGTTATTTCCTTAGACGTCCTCTAACGGTTTTGCTTGCGCTACCCGCTAGTTTTATTAAGTTTTGTTCAGAGTGAGCATGGCAAATCGCAATCGCGAGTGCATCTGCTGCATCGGCTTGTGGCGTACCTGGCAGTTTAAGTATATTTTTAACCATATGTTGTACTTGCGATTTATCTGCTCCACCGTTACCCACCACGGCTTGCTTTATTTGTCGTGCTGAATATTCAAACACTGGTAAGTCGGCCATAGAGGCACCGACAATGGCAGCACCACGAGCTTGACCAAGTTTTAAAGCAGAATCGGGGTTATGTGCCATAAATACTTTTTCTATGGCAAAGGTTTCAGGCGAAAACTGCTCTATAAGCTGCGTAATACCTTGGTAGATCATTTTAAGTCGGGTGGGAAAGTCATGATCGGCTAATTTAATACAGCCACTGCCTAAGTATGTAAACTTAGCACCTTGGTGCGCAACCACACCGTAACCCGTTAAACGCGAGCCCGGATCGATCCCTAAAATAATGGCCAAACAGCACTCTCATTATTGTTATTTATTAATAATGCTAATAATGCCAGAGCACTGTATAAATTACCAGTACCAAGCCAAAACAAAAATGCCTACTTAAAAAGTAGGCATTTAAACTCTATTTGGCCAAAAAGTTTACGCCAATGCGCGCACTAAGCCTTGGGTGTTTTGTTTGAGCGTACGGGCAATCATAAAATAACCTAAACCTGCTACAAACACGCCACCAGCAACGGGGCCAATAATCCAAATATTTGGATGCAGCTTACCCGCCAAATCAAACATTTGCTGCTGCACTATTAACAGTGCAATATCACTGAAAAATGCAGCGACCAGTCCGGCTAAACCGCCAAGCAATAAAAACTCATATAAAGTAGCATTTTTTATTAATCGACTTTTAGCGCCTAATGTACGCAATATCACAATTTCTTGCATGCGCTCACCTAAGCTTGCTTGCACCTGCGATATTAGTACCAACGCACCACATAACACCACAATAGCCAATACAAAACCAATGGCTAACGACACTTGCTCAATAGTCGATTGTATTTGCTTAACAAAATTATCTACATCAATTGCTGTAATGGTGGGGTATGTACGTAATAACTGGCTAAAGTCGCGCTTTTGCTCAGGTTCAATGCGTACCGATGAAATATAGGTTGCCGGAAAGTCGCTAAGTACATCTGGGCTTAAAATAATAAAAAAGTTAGGCTTGAGTGTGGCCCAATTTACTTTTCGCACACTGGTTATTTTAGCATCGAACGACTGCGCACCGATTAAAAATGTAAGAGTATCGCCTAATTTAACATCGAGGCGCTGCATCATTGACTCTTCCAGTGAGGCCTCGGCAACGGCGTCATCGCCAAACCACTGGCCATCGATAATGTCATTTTGCGAAGGGACTTCGTCAAGCCAGGTTAAATTGAGCTCGCGGCCAATGCCTGAGCGGGCTTCTTCGTCTTTTTTCTCGTTATCTTGCAGTGACACTTCACGCGCAACCGCTTCACCGTTGACGGCATTTACGCGACCACGAATAGTCGGGTAAAACTCCGACACCTGAATGCCTTTTTGTGCTAAATATTCATTAACTGGGTCCAGTTCATTTTGCGTAATATTTACTAAAAAAGCATTAGGTGCATCACTTGGTAATTGTGACTGCCAATCAGAAATAATATCGTTTTTAAGCACAATTAAAAATAACAGTAATTTAATCGCTAACGAAAAGCTAATTAACTGCACTGCATTAACATTGGCGCGCTTTTGAATAGACGCAATAGCCAAAGACCAGCTGTTACCCGGCTTTAAGCCAAGCTTGCGGCCACCGCCAAATATTAACTTAGAGATTAAAAATAACACCAAAATAAGCGCAAGCGTTGAGACAAACAAAATAAGCGTAATTTTTATGTTATTACTAAATAACCACATTAATAAAAACACGGTGAGTGCACTTAGCCCTAAATGAATTTTACTTACCGCAAGGCGATCACCTAAGTTACGGCGAAGTACTCTAAGCGGTGGAATATCAAATAAATCTAAAAGTGGCTTAATAGAGAACATAACCGCACAAATAACCCCTGTACTAATCGCCACCAGCCAAGGCTTAAAACCAGCCATGGGCAGTTCGGTACCCATACTTTTAGCTAAATAACCGGTGGCCATCTCTTGCAAACCATAGCCAATAGCTAGGCCAACAACCACCGCCATGGTACATACCATTAATAAGTGCATAAGGTAAATTTTACGGATCATATCGCGACTGCCACCTAAAGTTTTCATCATTGCGACTGGGTCGTATTGACGCTCACAATAGCGCTTAGCCGATACTGCAATAGCAACCGCGGCTAAAATAATCCCTAGCAAACCGGCTAATAACAAAAAGCTTTCAGCTCTATTTAAGCTATTTGAAATAGGCGATTGACGGTCTTTAACACCATACCAATTTTGGTTTTCTTTAAGTTGCGGTTTTAGCCAATCGTAAAAACTATTTATGTCGCTTTCATCACCTGCATACAACTGGCGGTAAAATACACGGCTACCGGGCTGTATTACTTCAGTTTTTGGTACGTCGTCAATATTAATAAGTACCCTGCGGCTGCTAGAGAACACATTAAACGGCGCATCGGGTTCTTCAACAATCACCTTTTCCACATTGAATAACGCGGCACCTAGCTCAACTTGGTCGCCTACGTTTATATTTAAACTATAAAAAACCGATTCACTTAACCACACGTTACCAGGGATTGGTGCACCCGGGGCAACTTCTGTTTCGGCGTTTAAGCCCGACTTAACCTTTAACTGGCCTTTAAGCGGGTAACTGTTTGACGCAGCTTTTACTGAGCTAAATTGCATTTCATCGTTTGCAAACAGCATAGTGTCAAAATATACCATTTGCGCTGTTTCAAGGTTTTGCTGTTTAGCTTGAGTAATATAAGCGGTATCTATGGCATGGTTGCTGGCCAATACCCTATCAGCGGCAATAAAGGCACTGCTTTTTTGTGCAATACTTTGTGCGATTCGCTCAGTCACCATAGATAAAGTAAGCACCGTTAGCACCGCTAAAGCGATGGCAGCACTTATCACGGTTAGTTCACCACGGCGAAACTCTCGAGAAAATAGTTTAAGTGCTAATTTAGCCCACATTTGCCATTTCCTCAGTTGAATTGTGAACCAGCTCACCGGCTTCAATCTGAATAATACGTTCACACTTTTGCGCCAGTGCTTCATCATGGGTAACTAAAATAAGCGTTGTGCCATTTTGCTTATTTAAATCAAATAATAATGACTCAATCATATGGCCATTTTTGCTATCTAGGTTAGCTGATGGCTCGTCGGCAAACAGTATTTTAGGCGAACCCACAAATGCACGAGCAATCGCAACTCGTTGTTGCTCACCACCAGATAACTGCGACGGGTAATGATCAATGCGATGGCTCAAGCCAACTTTTTCAAGTAACGCGAGCGCCTGCTCTTTAGCGTCGTGTTCGCCAGCAAGCTCAGCAGGCAGCATCACATTCTCAAGTGCGGTTAAACTTTGCACCAACATAAAAGACTGAAATACAAAACCGACTTTAGCGGCTCTCAGTGCTGCACGCGCTTCTTCATCTAACTTGTGCAAAGGCTCACCATCTAACATTACCTCGCCACTGCTGGCGGTATCAAGCCCTGCTAGCAAGCTCAATAATGTAGATTTACCAGAGCCCGACGTGCCCACTACGGCAACAGACTCGCCATGCTTGACATTAAAGCTGATGTCGCTGAGGATGGACAACTCACCTTCAAAGGTGGAAACCACTTTAGACAAACCATTTACTTGAATTATATTTAATTGAGAAAGCGCTGACATATGACTCATTCAATCCTACGTTGTGTATTCATTTTATTTTTAGTTATTAACCCACTACACGCGGCAGCTAACAACACGATTTTAATACTTGGTGACAGTTTAAGCGCAGCCTATGGCTTAAAACAAGAACAAGGCTGGGTGCAATTGTTACAAGATAAATACGATGACGAGCAACGCAATATCAACTTAGTTAATGCCAGTATTAGCGGCGAAACCACCGGCGGTGCATTGCGCCGATTAGACGCGCTACTTGAGCAATATCAACCCACTCACGTACTTATTGAGCTCGGTGCTAATGACGGCCTGCGCGGTTTTCCAATCACTAAAATGCAAACTAACTTAACCGCTTTAATTGAAAAAAGCCAAGCTGCAGATGCACAAACCGCACTAATGGAAATATATATTCCACCTAACTATGGCCCACGTTACAGTAAAATGTTCACCGATAGCTTTACCAGTGTTAGTGAAGCCACTAACTCGCATTTAATGCCGTTTTTTGTGCTTAAAGTAGCAGGAAAAAACGAGCTAATGCAAAACGATAACTTACACCCTAGCAAAACTGCCCAACCAATACTACGAGATGAAATGTATAACACGATCAACCAGTGGTTAAATAAAGACTAAGGCCGTGTAAAACACTCCGCGCAAGTGCTTAAAACTAAGCGCTTGCGCAATAAACATCCAAACAAACAAAAGCTTATTGATTTTTTTATAAATACACGTACTATTGCTATCGAAGTCGGTATGTGGCGCAGCTTGGTAGCGCACTGTCATGGGGTGGCAGGGGTCGAGAGTTCGAATCTCTCCATACCGACCATTTAATTCCTTTCAAAACTCAGTTTTATCCATTAAAAAGCATTTTCCTTTCGTACTACCTAATTTAATACAAAAAAATTTCGCACATTTATCGCACCAAATAATCTATTAAAATTATTCCTGCTTTTTGATTTCAGAGGTATTTAGATTATGTGGCGCCACAGTTAAATACTTTTCAAATAATAAAGAAGCACATACCTACTTTTAATTTTTGATGTATTGGTTAGAGGTCATTGATATGCAGTTATGAGTAGATGCTAAGTAGCCGTAATGTCTGAAGTTTAGGCTTAACTCTTTTACTCTATTAAGTTAAAGAACAATTCTGTTAAAAAAACGACCTAAGGGCTAGATCGTTCTGTAATTTGTAAGTAAATTTTATCTAGTGTATGTACAAATATATTTATCAAGATTTTTGGTTGCACAAGTGACTCTCCCTCCAGTCTGAGCACCCTCACTAGAAGTTGAAGTAAAAGACACTCCAGCTCGTTTTGCCGCATTATAGAAATCTACAAATACATCAGCTCCACCATTGTCAAAATCATAAGATTCAGCGTTTTTAGTATCGAAATTAGGCTTTACTTTATTTAAATCGACGTCGGTACCACGTTCAAAATCCCAAATTAAATCCCCATTAACCACTGCATATAGAGAAAAAATTGCGGTACTTCCATCACTAAAACTAACTTGCACCATAATCTTGTCTACATTTAACAATCCTGAGACTTTGTCTGTTGCGTTTGCAAAATTAGTAAGATCATTCCTGAGATTAGTATTTCCATTATAATGTCTTGCAACTTTATTTTGAATAGAGCTTGAACCAACTAAATCCCATACGCTTCCTGCGATTTCAGACGGCACTTCATCAGCCTTAAGTGATTGTACAGACATCATTACTTGCTTCTTAGCATCAGATAAATTGTAGAAATTATTTAAAACACTTTGTTCTACATTATGGTCTTTAACAGTGACTGAATATGTAGGTACTTTTATACCTTTCATCTTCCCTCCACGCCCATCGGGTTCACCACCAGTCCCAGTAAGGGTTTTGTAACCGCTAAACCTTTTTGAAACTTCGAACTTTTTAATAGTTAATGCTTCTAGATTCATTACGTAAACATCGCGGGTTTTATCAAGCTGAGCATTTGACTTCGCTGAATTTTTAAACTGCTCATAAGAAAAACAAGTTGAACACTCTGTTGTTAAAGATTGTTCATTAGCTATCGTTGAACTAGAAAAGATACATAGAAGAGATGCGAAAATTACCTTTTTCATTTATTGTCCTTAATCTGTACTACTTTAAAGTTTAAGGTAAATATATTTAAAATAAAAATCAACAAAAGGGGTACAAACACTCATTTTTAACTCACTAACTTTTTAACCCTACATTTAACTAAATAGACTAACATGCTCCATTTCATTGAATTAATTAGCTTTTAATTTCACACTATAGCCTACTCTCCAAAATAGAAAAATAAAGGGATTCAATCTTAAATTCATAGCACTGTTATCACTCTTAACTATCTTCGAAACTTATATAAAATTAGCATTTTTAAAAACCACTACATTAGCTTATTGCGCCAATAAGTATCGCAATTAAAAATCGCGACAAAGCTGCTGCTGTTTGTATTAAGACTTAAAGCAAAGTTTATTTTGGTTGCCAGTGGTACACATAAATAGGTGTTTGGTAGAACCCTTTAAGCTTGATCACTTTAGTTGGTTTATATAAAAGCAAAGCGAAGATGTTACTCACAATGGTGATGTTTTTGAGCACGTTTTGTTTTAACTTTTCTTCAAGCGCTACCATAGCGCCTGGAAACAAGTAACACACTAGCGTAGACACAGTACGAAATCAGCATTTTTGAAGTCTTTGCAATAGAGAGTAAGATTATTTAAACACTAACTATATTTAGTAAGCACTAAAGTTAATACTCCCCACCCAAAACTAAATAAATCAATGCACCTTTTTCAACCATAATGACTCGCTAAAATATAAGAAGAAACTATTAAAATGAGCATTTAAATAACATGATCTTCCTCTGAATTTGCTGTTCAATACTTGTTCGACTATTACTATATTATAGGAACTACATTTACTTGCGGGATGCTTGATGGACCTTAAAAAAGTAAATAAAAAATCTAATTCACCTAGTTCAAATGTAAATATGGACGAAGCCTTTTTAACTCAACTAGTTAGTTGTTTACCCATGGGGGCAATGGTAGTCAATACCAATGCTCAGATCCTTTTTGCCAATAGTCAACTATCTGAAATACTGGGCTATGAGGACTCAGAACTAATAGGGATGAATATAGATAGTTTACTTCCAGCGCAATTTAAAGCGAACCATACCCACTTGATGAGTCAGTTTTTTGCTAACCCTCGAAAACGATTAATGGGTGAAGGCCGTGAGTTATTTGCGAGTCAAAAAAATGGTAAGCAAATCCCAATCGAAATAGGTTTAAACCCGATACAAGGACAACAAGAGTTAGTTTTAGCCACACTGGTTGATATATCGCAAAGGCTGCGCGCTAACAATATGTTTCAACGCTCTATTCAAGCTGCACCTCATGGTGTGTTAATAGTAGACCAAGCGGGCATTATTCAAGCGGTTAATCAATCGTTATGTAAATCTTTTGGCTACAGTGAAATAGAATTACTCGATAAAAAAATGGAAATGCTATTACCGCATCGCTATCAAGGGCACCATTCAGCACTTCGCCATTCATTTCATCGTGAACCCAGTGTCAGAAGTATGGGAGTAGGCAGAGATTTAACCGCCTTACACAAAGACGGAAAAGAATTCCCAGTTGAAGTGGGCCTGAGTCCTTTTATAAACACCAATGACGAAGACATGGTATTTGTGTCGTTGTTAGATATAACAGAACGAAAACGAATGGAAACCGAGTTAAAAGAAAATAACACAAGTTTGAAGGAGTTTACCTATGTAGCTTCTCATGATTTACGCTCTCCATTGCGGGGGATTTCAAACTTAATTGAATGGATAAAAGAAGATTTAGGCACTACCACGCCTGAAGTAGAATATAACTTAACACGTATTGATGATCGTATTCATAAAATGGAGACGTTAATAGATAATTTATTGGCCTATGCAAGAGCAGGCAAAGCCACTCTAGATACTCAAGTAATCGATATGCATAAGTTAATTTCTAACGTTACCGAACTGTTAGATTTACCGGCTGGAATGAAGCTTCATAAAGACATTCAATTAGATACCATCGTCACTGCATGGACGCCACTTGAAACCGTGGTCCGCAATTTATTAAGTAACGCTATTAAACACCACGACAGTAAAGAGGGAACTATAGAGATTCGTTGTGTAGCAGAAAATACGCTTTGCCATATCACTGTGACTGATGATGGCCCCGGTATCCCGACAGAGGCTTACGAGCGTATTTTTAGTTTGTTTCAAACAACCTCTGATGATAAGTCGGGCTCAGGTATTGGGCTGTCTATTAGTCGGCGTTTGGCACAAGCTCATGGTGGGCGCATTTCAGTAAGCTCAAATGAACCGCAAAAAGGGTCTACATTTCATGTGTGGTGGCCTCGCTTTGCAAGGAAAGAAAATTTATGATCAAAAATCTATCTATACTGCTTGTTGAGGACGACGATGTTGCCGCGGAAGCCGTTACAAGAAGCCTAAAAAAAGTGGATCCTAAAATTAAAATAATTTGGAAACAAAACGGAAAGCTGGCACTAGATGCGTTACGAGAAAAAGCGCAACAAAAAGAAATATCAGAGCCCTACTTAGTATTGCTAGACCTGAATATGCCAGTGATGAATGGCTTTGAATTTTTAGAGCATATTCGTAAAGATGAAAAATTAAACGATACCGTTGTATTTATACTCACGACCTCCAATGAGGATAACGATCGTACTCGCGCGTACCATAATAACGTAGCAGGTTACATGGTTAAACATGCAATTGGCCCGCAGTTTGCCAAATTAGCGACACTTATGGATGCTTATATACATGCCGTTGAGCTTGAATAAGCCATTTTGCAAGAGATATGGATATGATAACTTCAATAGATAATTTTGAAACCTGCGACAGTATTAAACTACTCATTGTTGATGACGATGCGGTTGATAGAGAACAAATACGCCGTATGATATCTCGCTCTAATATACAGGCTAAAATTTCAGAAGCATCTTCTATTGAAAGCTCTATGTCTTACCTTGAGCATAGGGAATTTGATTGCGTCATAGTTGATTACCGATTAGGTATCGGATCGGGGCTTACTCTGCTGGATAATATTAGAAAGTCTGTAAATAACCACTGTGCTGTGATTATGATCACGGGCTTAGGGGATGAAAAAATAGCAGCAGAAGCTATGCGCCTAGGGGCAAGCGATTATTTACTTAAAAACCAATTAAAAAGCGATCAGTTGATACACTCTATATCTAGTTCCATTCAACGCGCAAGCTTAGAAAAAAAACTTCATAACATGGCACATTACGATAGCCTAACAGGCTTAGCAAGCCGCCCAATTTTAATTGATCAACTTCAACAGGCCATTACATCTCAGCAAAAGCTCGCCGTTGCCTATTTAGATTTAGATAACTTTAAACCCATTAATGACAAATATGGTCATGAAACCGGTGATTTCGTGTTGAAAACCATTGCCCAAAGGCTACAAAACACATTACGCAAGGAAGATACACTAGCGCGTATTGGTGGAGATGAGTTTATCCTTTTATTAAGAGGGGCTGCGCACACAATACAAGAATATGAGATTCGGTTACAAGACGTGCTGATTGAGGTAAACGACCCTATAAAATTAGCAGAGTTTTCGTGCTCCGTTCAAATTTCAGTCAGCATCGGCGTTGCACTTCCCAGTGATGATGGCTTAACTTGTGATGACATTTTACGAAGAGCCGATCAAACTATGTACCAAGCAAAAAGATCAGGAACAAACCGGATTCTGTTTTTTGATCCAGAGGAAGAAAGCCTAAGGCATGCAAGACATGATTTGTTATTGGCTGCTGAAAAAGGCATTGCTCGTAAAGAGTTTATTCTACATTATCAACCAAAGGTAAATTTAATGGATCACCAGTTGATTGGCGTTGAAGCCTTAATACGCTGGAATCACCCTACTTTGGGTTTACTTTACCCTGGTCACTTTTCAGAGGCATTAGAGCACCCACACATTGGTATATTAATTGGTGAATGGGTACTTGCTGAGGCCTTAAAACAACATAAAATTTGGACAAGAAATCATCTTTCTATGAGTGTAAACATCTCTCCAGCTCATTTACTTAGTGAGGGCTTTGTTGAAAACCTAAGAGAGTTACTCATCAGCACTAATAATATAAAACCAAAAACCCTCGAATTGGAAATTTTAGAGAGCACTACAATTGGAAACGTTGAACAGGCAGTCGACGTTCTCAATGGTTGTCGGAATTTAGGGGTAAGTATTGCGCTAGACGACTTTGGTACAGGTTACGCTTCGTTGAGTTACTTAAAAAAATTACCTTTAGATACATTAAAAATAGATCAAAGCTTTGTTAAAAAGCTCCTATCAGACCATGAAGACAAGTCCATAGTTACGTGTATCGTGGCGCTAAGTAAAGCATTTGGGTATAACCTAGTTGCAGAGGGGATAGAGTCACAAGAGCTCGAAAAAGTACTTATAGGCATGGGTTGCTATCATGGGCAAGGTTATTATATTGCCAAACCAATGTCTGCAGAGAAGATGAACTTATGGATAAAAAATATGACATCAACTAAGCACTGACCCTAAATAATATCCCTCTATTTGGGTTGCCAGTGATACACATAAATCGGTGTTTGGTAAAAATCTTTAAGCTTGATAACGTTAGTTGGTTTATATGATGGCAAAGCGAAGGTGTTACTCACAATAGTGATGTTTTTAAACACATCATGTTTTAACTTTTCTTCAAGCGCTACCATACCATCAGGAAACAAGTAACACACCAAAGTAGACGCAGAACTGAGATCGGCATTTTTAAAGTCTTTACGATAGAGGGTAAGGTTATTTAAACCTAAACTATATTTAAAAAGCATTGAAATTAACCAAGGAAACCACGATAACTCATAGCCAATAACCTGTTTATTAGGATGCCTTTTGGCAACCGCTATAACAAGCGTTCCCCAACCTGAACCTAAATCAATTAATGCGCCTTTTTCATCCATGCTTATTGCAGCAAGCATAGTTTGGCGCGCTTTGCTTGAGCTCATCATCGGTGAAATTCCCGTTTTTAGCGTGCTCCAAACAATAGATAAAGCGATTAGAAGAACTAAAAAGAAAAATGCGGTAGCAATAAAGTCCATACTAACTAACACCTAATAACGGTTGAATATTGATGATTTCACCTGAGCTATTTCGCTTTTACATAATAAAACTAGTGAAACCATTACATAGCGTGCCATTTGTGTAAATTTATTTTATATTTAACACCTGTTTAAAATAAAACCACAAAAAAAGCGCCATTTGGCGCTTTTTAAATTAGTAGTAAGGTACTAGTGCTTACGCCCTACGCCGTTGCGCACCATGTCTTGTCCGCTTTGGAAGATCTCTTCGGTAATTTCACGTGCTAATAAAAGTTGTTGCTTGTCATCAAACACGGCTACAAAACGGCTGCCGTCAGCATTGTTAGTTGCCATACCCACGCCTGCTACGCCGGTTAAACCTAGGCCGCCGTTTTCAACTTGCAGTAAAAAACTTTCAAGTTCAGCGAGTGTATCGATTGCAGTTAGTTTGTTTTCCATTAAGGTTACTCTGTGTTGCTCGCCATAGCGAGTCTGTAAATAATATGCAGTTATTTTACAGATCATAGTGGCAAACTTAAACCATCAAACATTAACCTTTATGCATTCCACGAATAGGGTAATTATTATCAGGGTTTTTAATCCAAGTTATACCTCGCAATAAAGTAGACAGATCTGGTCTTACAAATGGATTATTTGAGATATCAACAACTTGTACTGTACCGTGTTCATTCACTACATACACAGCAGGCTCAGCAAATAAATGGTCTGTTTCTTGAGCGTTGCGAGGTTGAGAAACATACAGCCCTAACGCATTCATTTGTTCAGGCTTTAATTCAAACGCAATGGGGTAACTCACTGATAACTTCTCTTTATGTGTTAACAACTGCGCTTCGCTGTCGGCCGATACAGCAATTAAAGAAACTCCAATGTCTTGTAATGACTGTTTAATTTCTTCTAACTGATTTAGATACTGCGTACACATAGGACAATGCTGGCCACGATACACAACCACCATTTGCCAAGCAGCGTCTTGCTGGACACGCCCTAACTCTACTTCGTTACTATTTAGTACAGGGCAATTAATCTTTGGGAAACGACTCCCCGGAAGAAGTTTATTTGTATACTGTGATGCATTAGTCATTGTGTTTCCTCTCAAAAGTGTGTACTTATATGTGCTTTAAAGCGCGCTAAGTCAGTATCTATATCGGCGTTTTTCATAACATCAAAACAAGCAATGGTAGGCATTGCTGTCATACCAAAAAACTTAAAGTTCATATGCATTGGGAACATTAAGTCGTCAACACTTTTACCATTAAAAAATTCTTCTGAATTGTTAAATGACTCCTCTGGTGCGTTAAATGTGAGTGACATCATATATTTAGTATCTTTAAGTGTGCCACCTGTGCCATAACCGCTTTTTGGGTCGTCCTGGTGACGACCATCGCCATTACACATGGCGCCACCCATACCGGCTGTATACACCTCGTCCATATATCTTTTAAACGAAAATGGCACGCCCATCCAGTTAATAGGTGATTGCAGTAAGACAACGTCAGCCCATTGATGGAGTGCTAATTGTGCCTCTACATCAATACTATCTGTCATAGTTACGGTTTTAACTTCATGGCCTTTTTCTATCAGTATCGATGATGCTACATCAACTAGGGTGGCATTTAATTTGCCCTCTGAAAAAGAATAATATTGGTGTGCATTTATAATGAGTACCTTGCTCATGTGATCTCTCCAAAAATAGTACAAAAATTGGTCTTTACTTTAATGTGGTATATAATAGTTACCTGAAGAATAGATTCAATTAGTATACTTTTAGTAACCACCCTATTTTAGAGGTTAAATTTTGGAAAGCTCTATAGAAACAGATAGTAAGGGAAGAAAAAAAGTTTTAAATGCCTGCTTAGAACCTTGTGCTATTGAAAAAGGAATGCGCTTAATTGGCGGGAAGTGGACAAGTTCTATTATTTATCACTTAAAAGATGAACCTGTTCGCTTTAATGATCTAACTCGAATGTTAGGTGGAGCGAGCAAAAAAATGATAGATCAACGTTTAAAAGAGTTAGAGGCCAATAAGATGGTTTTAAGGACGGTGATCAGCACTAGACCTATTGCTGTCACCTACGAGCTCACTGAGTTTGGGCGCTCTGCACTAGGAATTCTTCACGATCTTAGGGTTTGGTCTGAGTCTAATATTTTAGACTAATTAAAAATAAAAACCCCGCAGATGCGGGGTTTTATGTATTAGCTTTGCTTCATTGTGCCTTGTTGCTCAAGGCGGGTATGCCAGCTGAATGCCTCTTCTAAAATATGAGGCGTATGACCGCCACGAACACATGCACGCTCGTAGTAGTCAAGCATGGCGTTGCGATAATCTGGGTGTACACAGTGCTTAATGACTTCAATTGCACGTTCGCGTGGTGCTAAACCGCGTAAATCAGCAAGGCCTTGCTCGGTTACTAAAATATCAACATCGTGCTCGGTATGATCAACATGGCTTACCATAGGCACAACACTTGAAATAGCGCCACCTTTGGCAATTGATTTAGTTACAAACACCGATACATGGGCATTACGTGCAAAGTCGCCTGAACCACCAATACCGTTCATCATTTTAGTACCACACACATGGGTTGAGTTAACGTTGCCATATATATCAAACTCAAGTGCAGTGTTAATTGCAATAATACCTAAACGACGCACAATTTCAGGGTGATTAGACATTTCTTGTGGTCGAAGTACTAGCTTATCACGATACTTTTCAAGGTTATTAAATACTTGTGAGTTACAACGCTCTGATAAAATAATTGAACACCCTGATGCAAAATTAAGTTTACCCGCATCAATTAAATCAAAGGTAGAATCTTGTAGTACCTCTGAATACATAGTGAGGCCTTTAAAATCAGAGTCTAATAAACCCATCATTACTGCGTTGGCAATGTTACCAATACCGGCTTGTAATGGGCCTAGGTTTTCAGGCATACGCTGTTGTGCTACTTCTTCTTTAAAAAAGTTCACTAAGTGACGTGCAATAGAGGCTGTGTCTGCATCTGGGTCGGTAACAGTTGAAAATGAGTCACTTTGATTGGTAAATACAATACCCACAATTTTAGCCGGATCAATTGGAATAGCAGTGCTACCAATACGGTCATCTACTTTCACTAATGGCAATGGCGTACGTGTTGGACGATAAGATGGAATATAAATGTCGTGAAGCCCTTCAAGCTCTGGCTGGTGTAACATATTAATTTCTACAATTACCTGTTTGGCAAAAATAGCAAAGCTGGCTGAATTGCCCACTGATGTTGTAGGTACTATGTGGCCTTCTTCAGTAATAGCTACGGCTTCAATGACCGCTACATCAGGCATCGTTAACTGATGATTACGTAGCTGTTCAACGGTTTCAGATAAATGCTGGTCAATAAACATGACCTCACCGTTGTTAATCGCTTTACGTAATGTGCTGTCTACTTGAAATGGCATACGACGCGCTAACGCACCTGATTCAGTTAGTAGCTTATCTAAGTCGTTTCCTAATGACGCGCCCGTCATTAGGTTAATTTTCATTGGGTTTTCACGCACTCGCTCTGCAAGCGCACGTGGTACAGCTTTCGCTTCACCGGCACGAGTAAAACCACTCATACCCACGGTCATGCCGTCTTTAATAAATAAACTGGCCTGCTCTGCAGACATCACTTTGTTGTGTAAGTCGCTACGACGAATTCGTTCTAATTGCATTTGGAACCCCTTAAACCCCATTTTTATTTGGCGCTATTCTAAGTATTTCCTTATGCTTCGTAAGCTAGACCTAAGTCTCATTTACGCATTGTTGATATAAAAACATCGCGAAGCGTTTTAATTTTGTACACTTTATTACTTAACTTATTGGTGATAATAAGGTTAAAATAGTAAAAAACGCATACAACTATTTAACTCACTGAGTTTAAAAATAAACAAAACTAATTAAAATCAACCATTTAAAATTTCAATCAGGAAGGTTGAAATTTTTAATTGTATAAAAATTTAGCCGCGCTATGCGGAGCTTACAAAATAATAAACTGTTCATTCATTGGGCAGTAACCTTGTGAGGAATAGAATCCACAATTTAGGTATTAAGGAAAATACATGGATTTGTCTGACGAAGAAATTAACTTTTTATCTGGCTTATTTGAACCTAGTCAAAGTAGTGCATTAATCAATGAAACAAAGTTAACAGTACAAGCATCAATACCAGAGGGTATTGCGCATTTACTTGGTCAAGCTAAATTAACCTTATTAGCAGAAGTAGCCCACTACCAACTATGGTTCCCACTTCAATTTAAAACCGATGAATTAGGCCATTTCAGTACTGTATTAGAAGCCCCCGAAGTAATTGACACTAAAGGTATTCAGCGCAGCTGGCGGTTGAGCGAATTAAATATCCAAAGCCAAGGTTTTTGCATTGAATCTATATCTAGCACAGGAATATTTTTAAAACCCACATCAGTACACAGTGAACTTGATGAGTTGCAGAATATGCAATTTATTTTACCCAACGAAGCGGCGATATCATTAGATATAGAACCGGTTAGGCAGAGTAAGTGTGGCATAGCAGCAAAAATTAAACACATTCACTATGGTAAAGAGCAGCTAAGAGCGTATTTATTTGAAGTTCATAAACGTCAATTTTCAAGCCTATACCAGCTAGAGCACAAACAACAAAAATTGGAATTATCAAACTAAAAAAGCCACACAATGTGACTTTTTTAACTTATTTTATCGAGTGACTTTTACTTTAAGCGTTTGGCTACATCAGCTACACGTTCGCCGTATAAACGGGCCGTTTCTAAATCGCCTGATGGAATAGCAGATTCATCTGCATCAGTAGGTGATTGCACTAATACGCCAACTGAACCGCCTAAGTTATTGATGTCTTGACGAGTTGATTCCAATTTATTGGCCGGTGGTAACCCTAGGCTTACCCAAATTCCACCATGTTGCGAAGCCAATGTTTGCATACTAATTAGAGTGACTTGTTTATCGCCATTTAGGCTGCCGCTATTGGTAAACCCGCCAAATACTTTGTCTTTCCACCCCATGGTAAACCAAACTTTAGAGGTAGCATCAACAAACTTTTTAAACTGCCAAGGATATGAGCCCATATAGGTAGGTGCGCCAAATATAATGGCATCTGCATTGTTTAATGCATCCCAATCGGTGTCTTTTATGTCGCCATTCTCATCGATTGCAATAAGCTGAGCGTTTGCTCCATCAGCTACAAATTCAGCCACTTTTTTGGTATGGCCATATCCCGAAAAATAAATAACCGCTACTTTACTCATGAACCTTCCTTTTGTTGTGATTTAATAAACACGCTTGTAACTATAGTATGGCCGCTTAATCTAAAATCAACTAAGCAGGGTGTTTAATTAAATTAGCTTGCGTGGCATTAAATTAAAAGGTACTCACTGCAATTTCTAAATTACTCACCGCACAGCCATACTGCGCAGCACTAATACGATGATATCCAGACTCAGGCGTGGCAGATAAACTAATAATAAACTCATCTTGCTGGCCAACAGCCGTTTGTTCTTGGCTAAGGCACATGGCTTGCGTTAAAGAGCGTAATTTGGCCTGCGTTAAAATGCTGCCAAAACGCTGAACTGGTAAAGGCGGTATTTTAATTGCTGGCAATGCTTGGCTAATACTGCGCTGACTTAAGGTAAAATCGTTATTTTTAATATCAATCACACTGCCCACAGGCCAGTAAGAGTAACTGTAGGTTTTAGTTTTAGTTTTAGTTTCAGCCTGAGCTTGCTCTGTTGATTTAACCATCACCACACCATTTTTACCAATTACGGTCATTAAATTGCCAGCTTCAGATTTAATCACCACTAAGGCTGTGGTTTCGTCTACACCAAAACCGAATGCGGGTTGAGCTTGATTTGCACTGAAGCTGTCGAGCAAAGTGCCTAGTCTTAATGTACGGTTTCGCTCGCTAAAGTGTGTATCGAGTACACCGTAACTAAATGTGCCTAAACCCCCAAAGCGGTTGTAAGTTAAACTATCGCTGTTTGAGCGTTCACTTGGGGCATCAATGGCTTGTGCGCCTTCTTTCAATGCCGACAAGCTAGTGCCATTGGTGATCATCACCACATTCCCGGCGTGGGCTTGCCCACCACTTTGCACCGCGGTACCTGCACTTGTTCCAACAATAACAGGGCGAGACTGTAATGCTTTTGTCCAAGGGTAAGGCTGGTTATTTTCATCAAATAATACTTTTCGAGTTAGGCTTTGATCGCCACCATTAAACATCACACCGGTACTGTTTTTTATTAGCTCTACTAAAGCGTCGGTGCCTTTTTTACACAATTTATATTCAGCTTGTGTGCGATCAGGGTAAATATGTTCGCGTTGATATAGCCCCATTTCGGAGTGCCTAAGCGTGGTTAAATCATCACACTTGTTGGTGGTTATTGCTTTAGCAAGCGCAGGGGTTAATGCAAGCCATTGCGAATTTACATTAGGGAAGCTTAGTAATCCTTCGTAAAAATCAGCAGATTCATAAGGGTCTCTACTTGAGGCGGTAATGGCCAGCATACTCGGGTTGGAGTTATTAACTTTTAAACTACCCGATATAAACTGCAAAATCTCTGTCGCCGCCGATTCGCTATTAAGCGCAGTATTTACCTGCTCTTTTAGTCGCTTGTTGTCGCTTTTTATTTGAGCTACTTCAAGCATATCTATTACAAAATTGTATTCTTGATCCGATAAACTATTGAGCTGTTTGCTATCAATATCGCGCCACAACCATAACAGTTCTTTTTTCGATAATGTGGGCGATGACTTAGCCTGCATTGTTGCTAAATTTTTAATAGTGTTATTTTTAGCTTGGCTATTTTTACTGGGCCATTGTTGCTTTATTTGGCTAATTTTAGTGTGAGAGAGCGCAAATACATTATGCGTTTTACCCGAAATTTGAGTATTTTTTTCACAGTTTTTAGAGCTTAAACTGGCACATGTTGTGAGAGCTCCACCCACTAAAACAAGAGTTTGATTAGACTCTTTTGCGCTTAACTGTAGCGAAAAAGCAATTAAAATTGAGTAAAAAGCGGTTATTGTTCGCGATTTAACTAGTCGCTTTTTTGGTAAATTTATTCGTTCCATTATGTTACACTCATGTAAAAAATTATAAGAAATAACTTGCGAGAGCGTCTCTCACTTGCTATAAAAAAAAGGAACTTTAAAACGCGAGTAAGCTAGCACCCATTTGCTAGCTTTGTCAAAAACCTTTTTGGAAAGAGAATTATGTTTAAAAAAGCAACATTGCTTACAACATATTTCTACTCACCACACTACCTTTCGGAGTGGTTTGACGAGTAGCCCACCACCTCACTAATTTCTGTGAGGGGCTCAGCGTGTCATTTCACCATTGCCCTGTCTAAAAACCATAATAATTAAAGCCTTAAGAAATATTAAACCTATTTCTGCGCGCTTAAAAAAGACAAAAGGTACTACAATGTTTCGTCAACTAACTATTGCGGCCACAGTAAGCGCTTTACTGAGCCCTGTCACTTGTGTGTATGCACAAGAAACTCAAACTGATACCAACATTGAACGAGTAGAAGTAACAGGATCTCGCTTAAAAGGCGTTGATCTGGAAGGCACTATTCCACTAACCGTTTTAGACCAAGATGCAATCAAACGCTCTGGTGCTAATACCATTCATGAATTACTCAAAGATTTATCTGTATTTAAAGGCGGAAGCGGTACGTTCTCAACCTCTGAAAGTGGTGGTACGTCTACCTCTACACCAGCAGGTCAATCAGCAGCGAGCTTACGAGGCATGGGACCTTCGGCAACGCTGACATTAATAAATGGGCGAAGAGTTGCGCCTAGTTCATTTGCTGCAGGTACTGAAAACTTTGTAGATGTGAATTCTATTCCTCTAGCGGCCATTGAACGTATTGATATTTTAGCCACCGGTGCATCAGCCGTTTATGGTGCCGATGCTGTAGCGGGTGTTATTAACTACATTTTAAAAGATGATTTTGAAGGCGCTGAAATCAATACTTCGTTTGCCGATAGCTTTGATCAACATGACGAAAGTAAAAAACAATTAAACTTAGTGTATGGTACAAAAATAGGCGAGAGTAACTTAACGGTATTTGCAGATATATACGACCGTAACGCTTTTAAAGCGACCGATCGTAATTACACGGCCTCTCCCTCTTTAGTGAATGGTTACTCCTATTTACCTAAGCTGGAGAACTCACCTAATATTTATTATTTCAGCAGCCGAGATGGTAACGAACTTCCATCACCAAACTGCAAAACCGAGTTAGTTACTACTGAACTTGATGAACAAATTTGTGCTTACTACCCTAATCAAGATGATTACCTAGAAACGCCATTTGAAAGCCTTTCAACCGGCTTTATGTTTAATAGTGAGCTTGGTGGTCTACAATGGCATACTGATTTTTTTTACAGTCAGACCAAGGCAAAAGCGTATTCATCGCCCTCACCTATTAACCAAATTAATGACGACGACGGCCCGTATGTTTTAGAAGACGCCTTATTTATTTACGATAATGCCGATGGTAGTAATGATTTATTAGATCAACTCTACATTGACCCATTTGATACCCAAAGTGGTCGAGAAGTGTATGGTTTTGCATTTGATGCGCGCTTTAATGCCCCAAGAACGGTGGAAGTAGAAACGAAAAACTTTCGCTTAGTAAGTAGCCTAAGTGGTGAAATTGGTGATTGGGGTTGGGAATCTGGTGTTACTCTTTCTCGCTCACGTTCAGAGCAAGAAGCGATTGCAGGGGTTTATAATCGCTACAAGTTCCATGGCGCGATTACAGGCGAGCTATGTTCAGACGGTACGCTGGCAAGTTATGACGGTACTGACTTAAATTGTGCATCTGGGGAGTTGCTACCTTTTTACAACCCTTTCCTTCAAGGCGACGCCGCTAATGATGCCGTTTTGGCAACAGCGCAAGCTCGCCCAACACGCAGTGGAGAAAGTACTGTTTACGGCTGGGATGCTAACTTTAATGGTGAACTATTTACCTTTAACGACCTACCAGCCTATGCCTCATTTGGGGTAGAAGCACGACGTGAAGAGCTAAGCGACATTCCTTCGCTTAATTCACAAGCTCAAGCAGACAAAGACTACCTTGTTGATGTATTTGGATTTGGCTCTAGTTTATCAGAAGCCGATCGCACTCAATATGCCGCCTTTGCTGAATTAAGTATTTCACTGAGTGAGCAAATAGAGCTACAAGCAGCGGGTCGATACGATCATTACGATGATTTTGGTGGCACCTTTAATCCTAAAATAGGTTTGAGCTATCGCCCGACTGATTCGTTAGTTGTTCGTGGTTCATGGTCAACCTCGTTTAGAGCACCATCATTAACTCAAGCTGGCGTTAAATTAAGAACCACGCAATCCACTTTCGATTGTGGTGCTAACCAAGCGGTGTCTGATCTTTACTGTATGGGTGATGGCACCCAAGTGAGTGTTAATTCGTTAGAGTTAGGTAACCCAAATCTAAATGCAGAAGAATCTGAGGCTATCAGTGTTGGCTTTGCATGGAGTCCATCGGCTAATACTAATTTAACCATTGATTATTGGCAGTTTGATCATGAAGAAGTAATCGATACCAACATGACCGCAGTGCTCGACCGCGCTATAACTGATGCGTCACTTCGTCACTGTGGCATTGTACCACCGGGCGAGCAAGGCATATCGTACGATGAAGCATTATGTGATGTCACCGACACCAGTGGTTTAAACATAGAGCAAGACGGCGCTAATTTAACTGAAATTTTAAGCAGTTATATAGATGAATTTAACCCACGTGATGACGAGCTATTTTTACCGTTGTTTCGCGATCATGCTATCCCACTTGAAAACACTGGTACACAAACATTAGCAGGCATAGACTTTAAGTTTGACCATAGGTTTGTATTACCAAGCGGCGATTTAACCTTTGCGTTTGACGGTACTCATTACCTTGAGTTTGAACGTAATAAACCGGGGTCTGACTCGTTAGAGAAGCTGGTGGGAACTTATCGTTATCCTGAAAATGTTGCGCGTATGTCAATAGATTGGGAAGCGCAAAATTACTACCTTAACTTAGGTGCAAACTACACCAGCAGCTACGAAGATGATATAGAAGGCCTGCGTGGTCGTGAAATTGATGAGCTAGATTCGCTTGGCGTATTAGACTCAAAAGGTGAGCATCAGGTTGATGACTGGCTCGTTTGGGATTTATCAGCGGGTTTTTATGTTAATAAATCGCTGACTTTGCGCGCGCGCATCAATAATATTTTTGATAAAGAGCCACCCACTCTTTATGGCTCAAGCCGTGGCTTTGATTCAATTAATCATAATGCCCTAGGTGCTAATTATAAATTAAGTATTAGCTACCGTTTTTAACCACTTAGCCGCAAAGCAAACGCTTTGCGGCCTTCCTTTTATTACTGGTCATGGCTACAGTGACACTGCCTATTAAGTGCTAAAGTACGTTTAAGCGTTTATTTACGCATCAACACAATGACCTTTTATTAAAGTGAAATTATGAAACAAAAACAATTTTCTATGCCAGATGCAAGCATCATTTTGCTGTGTGTGGCAGTGGTTGCCTATATGGCCACGGTATTTATTACCCCTGGGGTATTTAATGCAGAATCTGGTAGCCACACTGTGCAGCTTTCACAATATCAAGCCGTTAACGACCAACAATCACCACCTGTTTTTGCACAAGGTGGCGACATTGGTTTAGCAAATGTATTGTTTGAAGGCTTAGTGTCGGGTGATAAATATGGTGCAGCTATTGGCGTAATGGCGTTTATTTTAATCACTGGCGGTGCCTTTGGCATTATTATGAAAACCGGCGCGATTAATAACGGCATTATGGCACTTATTAATAAAACCAAGCGGGTTGAATGGCTGTTTATTCCCTTACTGTTTTTACTATTTTCGTTAGGCGGCGCGGTATTTGGGATGGGCGAAGAAGCTATTGCATTTTGTATTGTGCTGCTCCCTATTATGCAACAACTTGGCTACGACGCTAAAGTCACTGTACTTACAACTTATGTGGCTACGCAAATAGGCTTTGCCACCTCATGGATGAACCCTTTTAGCATTGCTATAGCGCAATCGATAGCTGAAATTCCAGTGTTTTCTGGTGCGGGCTTTCGTATGCTAGCGTGGGCTTGTTTTACGCTTGTAGGCCTTGTGTTTACTATGCGCTATGCAAAACGGATAAAAACACAATCCCAAAAAACGGGTGATCAGCCAACGATTAAACTCAGCCTAGCCGATGCACTCACATTATTAGTGTTTGTATTGGGCATAGCTTGGGTCGTATGGGGGGTGATGGCGCGCCAATATTATATTCCTGAGCTTGCTGCACAGTTTTTTTGTATTGGCCTTATCAGTGCAATAATTGCCATCGTGTTTAAAAAGCTAACCGCGAATGAGTGCGCGGATGCGTTTAAACACGGTGCACAAGAATTATTGCCAGCGGCGTTATTAGTCGCACTGGCTAAAGGCATTGTATTACTATTAGGGGGTAGTGATTTAACCACTCCCTCGACCCTCAACACCCTGCTTTATTACTGTGCAAGCAGCATAGCCAGTGTGCCAGATTACATTGCAGCTTGGGGAATGCTGGTGTTTCAAAGTGTATTTAACTTTTTTGTTTCATCGGGTTCAGGCCAAGCTGCCATCACTATGCCGCTGATGTCTCCACTTGGCGATTTGCTCAATGTATCAAGGCAAATTGTAGTATTGGCCTTTCAATTAGGTGATGGATTAACCAATATTTTAATTCCCACCTCAGCTAGTTTAATTGGTTGTTTAGGGGTCGTGAAATTAGATTGGGGAGAATGGGCTGCGTTTATTTGGCGCTTTGCTCTAGCACTTTTTGTATTAGCAAGCGGCTTTATATTTCTTGCTTACTTTATTAATTATCAATAAAAAGAATTTGTTATGTTAACTTTAATTCAAGGTGCAAACGTTTATGCACCTACCTACCTAGGCACACAAGATGTTTTAATTGGCGGTGGTAAAATCATTGCTATTGACGAAAATATAATCCTCGACAGCAGTGTACTCGTCAAACGAATTGACGGTAAAAATAAGCTTGTTACGCCGGGGTTTGTTGACTCATTAGTGCATATTACCGGTGGCGGTGGCGAAGCTGGATTTGCCAGCCGCACCCCTGAAATGAACCTAACCGATGCAACCCTATCGGGCACTACCACAGTGGTGGGCGCACTGGGTACCGACTCAAGCTCACGTACGCTTACCAATTTGGTTGCCAAAGCAAAAGGCCTAAAAGAGCAAGGGCTGAATGTATTTTGCCATACCGGTTCGTATCATTTACCCGCTAAAACTCTTACTCACTCAATCACTGACGACATCATGTATATAGAGGAGTTTATAGGTGTTGGCGAAGTGGCTATTTCTGATCATCGCAGTAGCCAACCTACGGTCCAGCAATTAGCAGAATTGGCAGCCGAGGCCAAAGTAGCCGGTATGCTCAGTGGTAAAAAAGGCACCGTGAGTATTCATGTCGGCCCTGTTGATAGTCACTTGAGTATTTTGCATCATGTGGCTCAGCAAAGTGATATTAAGCTTAAACAGTTTTATCCTACGCATATGAACCGCAATAAAGCACTTCTTGATGCCGGTATTCACTTTTGTGATCAGGGCGGTACTATCGACTTTACCACCAGCACCACCGACTACGATTTAGCCCATGGTGAATATGCAGCAGCCCATGCCCTTGCCTACTGCTTAGAACAAGGCGTAGCACCAAATCAACTCACTATGAGCTCAGATGGCCATGCTAGTTTACCTATTTTTGATAAAGACTTTAACTTATTAGGGTTAGAGGTAGGCAAAGAGGCATCACTACTGAGTTCGTTTCAGCAAGCAGTTAAGCAATATAACGTCCCTATTGAGCACGCTTTAATGAGCATAACCAGTAACCCTGCCGATATTTTAGGACTTGATAAAGGCCGCCTTAAAACAACAAGCGACGCGGATGTTGTGCTTCTTGATAAAGAGACCTTAACCCCTGAGTATGTATGGGCTAACGGCACTTTAATGGTGCAAAACACCCATGCAGTCATAAAAGGAGTGTTCGAGTAACACGCAATGCTGCTGAGAATGCTCAGCAGCATAAAATGCTAGATACTGAGTTATCCTAAGTGCCCACTTTCATAAATTGGGGTTACCCAATATTTTAATGGCGTGTACTTACAAACAGGACTTAGCGCCGTTTTTACTATGGCAAGTTCTGATAATAAAATATGCACCTCAAATTGATAAAAACTGCGATGCCCTTCTACTTGCTCGGCAATATCAAACTCGCTGTGCTCTTTGCTATAGCCTTGAATTTTTTTTAAGTTAAAGCCGGTTATACAGTCTATGCCTATTAATATATCAACTACGTCATCTTTTATATTTGTGGGTGCATTTAGGGTAAAAAGTAACTGTTCAGCCATGTTTCTTCTCCAACCAACCATAAAAGATAGGTAATAAATAAAGTGTTGTAATAGTGGAGGTAATTAACCCGCCAATAACTACGATAGCTAATGGCTTTTGTATTTCAGCCCCTGGACCTGTTGCAAACACCAGCGGCAATAAACCAAACATAGCGGTTGTCGCGGTCATTAATACAGGGCGTAGCCGCCTACTAGCACCATCTAAAATGCACTGCGTTACATTTGCAGCAAACATTTTAGTTTGTTCAAAATAGCTGATCATCACAATCGCATTAAGTACGGCTACCCCCAATAGGGCAACAAACCCTACCGATGCAGGCACCGATAAATATTCATTACTAATATACAAAGCAATCACCCCGCCCATCAGCGCAAACGGGATATTGGCAATAATTAGCATTGATTTAGATAGCGATTTAAAGGTAGTAAATAAAATAATAAATATTAATATTAACGCCACAGGAATGAGTACTAATAAATTTTGCGTTGCGCGTTGCTGACTTTCAAACTCGCCACCAAAAGATAAAGTAAATCCACTGGGTAACTTTATATTACTGCTAATTTTAGCTTTAAGTTCATTCACGTAACTCACCACATCACGGTTATCTACGTTGACGCTAACTGAGGCAAAGCGCTTAGCCTTTTCGCGCTCTATTAACAATGGCCCTGTTTTAAAACCAATACTAGCAACGTCTTCAAGCGGCATTAAGCTATTATCTGGCATTAAAATAAGGCTACTTTTTAGCGCTTGAATAGAAGATAAATCCACTAATTGGTTTTTAGCTGTGGCACTATTAAATACAATAGGAATAACACGGTTGCCCTCTTGCAGCGCAGACACCTGTAATCCTTCAAGCTGAGACTTTAAATACTCACTTAATGTTTGCGTTGTTAAACCAAATTGACTCGCAACCTCAGGGTTGAGCTTAATATTAACGTATTTGCCCCCTTCAATAAGCGCCATTTGCACATCACTTGCCCCCTCAATACGATTTGCAAGCGCAGTGATTTTTTCTGCAAGCGATGACAAGGTTGCAATGTCGTTACCAAACACTTTAATTGAAATATCGCCAGTGCCACCCGTTAGCATTTCTGATACACGCATTTGAATAGGTTGAGTAAAGCCAATATTAACACCTGGAAATTGCGCAAGCGTTTGGCGAATATGCTCTATTAGTTGCGCTTTTGAAGCAAAGCGCCATTGCTCTTTTGGTGCCAACTCCATAAACACATCGGTTTCGTTTAACCCCATAGGATCAAGCCCCAGTTCATCCGATCCAGTACGCGCGACAATTTGCACTATTTCAGGAGTGTTTTTTAATAAGGTGGCTTCAATTTGCTTGTCTATATCAAGGGAAGCCTGTAGTGAAATACTGGGAGATTTTTCAAGCTGAACAATAATGTCGCCTTCATCTAACACTGGCATAAAGCTTTTACCAAGTCCCTGAAATAACGCGCCACTGAGGATCAGTACCATCATTGAAGTAACACTTATTAGCATTGGCTTTTTAATCGCCTCAGCAAGGGTTTTACTATAAAAGCCTTGTAACAAAGTCACCATTTTAGGCTGTTTTACGGGTTCATTTTTCAACAATAGCGAGGCTAAAATAGGAATAACTGTAAGCGATAACAATAGCGCACTTAACATAGCAAATACGATAGTGAGCGCTACAGGGGTAAATAATTTTCCCTCAAGCCCGGTGAGCATTAACAGTGGTGAAAATACAATAATAATAATGATAGTGCCTGAAAAAACCGGTGCAGCAACCTCTTTACAGGCGCGATAAATAACATGTAGCCTAGGTAAATGTTGATTATTAGCCAGCCGATTTAAAATATTTTCAACAATCACAACCGATGAATCCACCAGCATACCAATTGCTATCACTAAGCCCCCTAAGCTCATTAGATTGGCTGATAAATTAAACTGTTTCATCATAATGAAAGTTAACAGCGCCGACATAGGTAATGATAACGACACCACTAAAGAGGAGCGAATATCCCCTAAAAACAACGCCAATAATACAATCACTAAAATAATAGCTTGGCCTAATGCGCCGGTAATTGTGCTAATTGCGGTGTTAATAAGATTAGAACGATCGTAAAACACGCTTATGCTGGTACCTTGCGGCAGTGAGGCTTCGATTTGGCGCAGTTTACTTTTTACCTCTGTCACCACTTGCGCTGTGTTACTATTTTTAAGCGCAATAATTAGCCCTTGAACAGCTTCTTCGCTATTTTTAGTCACTGCTCCATAACGAGTTAAACTTCCGACATCAACATTGGCCACATCGCTTAAGCGGATCACTTTATTTTGTGTTGATTTAACGACTGTATTTTTGATGGCCTCTAAATCGCTATATTTACCCTCAGTACGCAAAATTAACGTATCGTTGCCTTTTTCTAAGCGCCCTATGCCACCATTTTGATTGGTTTGCACCATCGCCTCTCGCAGTTGTAAAAAGCTAACTTGATGCTGCTGCATTAATAAGTTGTTGGGGGCGATAGCAAACGTTTTTGCATACCCGCCTAAGCTATTTACATCGGCTACGCCACTCACGGTTCTTAGTAATGGCCGTATTTGCCAATCAAGTAACTCTCTTTTTTCAATCAGCGATAAGTTAGGGCTTTCTATGGTAAACATAAACACTTCAGACAGCGGCGTACTCATTGGTGCCATACCACCACTAATATTGGCAGGTAAGCTAGGTAAAATATTTAACAGCCGCTCGTTTACCTGTTGGCGCGCCCAGTAAATGTCAGTACCTTGTTTAAAGTCAATGGTAATATCAGTAATCGAATACTTGGTGGTAGAGCGCAACATTTGCTGAGCAGGAATGCCCAGTAGTTCGGTTTCAATAATGCGCGTTACTTGGGATTCAATTTCAAGGGCGTTCATACCCGGTAATTTATAAACAATTTTTACTTGGGTAGGCGATATTTCAGGAAATGCATCCACCGGAATACTCAACCACGAGCGAGCCCCTATAACCATAGCAATAATGGCAAAAATACTAACAAACAATCGCTGCGTTAGTGAAAACTTAATAAGCAGGTTCAACATTTATTCTCTCCCTAAATGCAACAGTATTCCCTGCAATGCACTTACTGAGCTAATTAATACTTGTCGATTATTTAAGGGGATATTGGCGCTAAAAATAAAATCTTGATTACGTGAACCAATTAACTGTACAGGCACAAACTCAAGATGTTCGTCAGCTTTAATGGCAATATAATTGGTATTTTCAAACTCAAATAGTGCCGATTTGGCAACGCTGTAACCCGTTATTTTTTTAACCGGAACCGCTTTAATACTCTGCCCTATAGTTAAGTTACATTGTGCAGAGCTTGGTGATGCCCAAATAGTTTGATGGTACTTATTAGCAATACTGTCTACGCTTTTAATAGTGAGTTGGCATTGATCAGAAACCCTGAAATAAGATACCCCTTTGCCCAAGCTAATAGGAACAGTAAACTTAACCTCAATACTATTAGGGTCAAGAATGTCGAATGCTCGTTCGCCTAACATGCGATTTGCCGCTTGAGTAGGAAATTGTAATATCCCTGTTTTTGGGCTAATCAAGCTCACGTTTTCTAGCTCATCAACCTGCAAATAGCGCATTTGGTGATTTAAATGCTCAAAGCTCAGTTTAGCTGCATAGTAACTTTGCGTAATAGTGACCCACTCAGAGCTCCTAATAATTTTATTTTTAAGGTGCACCTTGTTTATATCATAATGGCTCTTAGCTACATTAAGCATGTCTTTTGCTGATTGATAAGTGTCTAAAAAGTGCTGAACATCACTGCCTTGAACAGTTGCCACAATAGCGCCTTTTTTTACATGACTACCGTTAGCGTACAAATAATTAATTTGCGCGACATCAAATGCAAACAATACCGTGTAATTTACACCCGGCTTATAACTCACTTTCCCCATTACACTTTGAGCGTTAATAAAATCGGTGGCGTGAATATTGGCAAACTGAGTATCAAATCCATTTAACTCGCTAGTAGGAATGGGAGCAAGCGTTTGCGCGGCTGACACACGGCTAATAGTTAAACAGGTCAGCACAGCAATAAATAATAACGCGTTAGAGTGTTGCACAAAATTACATCGTATTTTTGTATAATTTAACTGCATTTGGTTTGTCCGCATGTGATTAATTTTATAGAATAACCATGCCCTTTTTACGGGGTTATCGCATCAGGCATACGCCTTAACATGCCAATAAACCTTAATTTTTGTATCACAGTACATATGTCCATTGTAAATTTAACTTACTGATAATAGAGACTTTAATGAGAGATAAAATAATTGCAGCAACACTATTGATGATCATGGTGTTAAATTTTTTTGACGTGATCATGGATTTAAAATTAGGAGTGCCGCAGTGGCATATTTTTACTGAGAGTTTAATTGTGGTTATTTCTGGCTTAGGTGCTCTGTATTTAATTAAAGATATTAACGCACGAACCAAAAAAATTAATAACCTCAAGCGCGAGTTAAACAACTCTGTGACTCAGCTAAACAATATATCGCAGGAAATGAAAGACGCGCGCCATCAATATAGTGGTGTTATACAAACTCAATTTTCTCAGTGGACACTCACTCGTAGCGAGCAGGAAGTAGCTATGCTATTACTCAAAGGGCTTAGCTTTAAAGAAATTAGCGCGCTTAGAAGCACTAAAGAAAAAACAGTACGCCAACAAGCTTCAGATATATATAGTAAAGCGGATGTAGAGGGCAGACATGAGTTTGCCGCATGGTTTTTGGAAGACTTTATGCAACAAAGGCACTATCCGCATTCAAGCTCAGCCATTAACTAATGCAGTGACTAACGCATATACTTGCACGCTATTTTAGTCAGCATTAAAGTGGCAGCTAAATTTCGCCATTATGACTCAGGACTTTAAAGCTCAAGGCCATATTTTAGAAAATAGTAATTACGTTGTATTAGTAGTTAATTATATAGTTACAGAAACGATTATGTTTTTAATAAAAATGGGCCCAATTACAGCAAAGCCTCAATCTGATTTAGACTAATAATAACGCAGTTTTTAACAATACTCGTTTTTGAAAGTTACTTTTACCTATAAAAAAACGCCTTAGCTTAATAAACTAAGGCGTTTTTAGTGTTATACGCTTAAATTAAAAAGTATATTTTGCACCTAAAGATAGGCGGCGTCCTTTAACATCGAAAAATTCTCCATCGTCGTAAGTGAACGGGTTACGTGGTGGCTCACGGTCTAGGATGTTGTTAACACCAATACGTAACTGTAGCTCATCCATTAGATAAGTTTTGTACATGAAATCAAACGTAGTGTAAGACGGGATATCATTGTAGTTGTTGTCTTCAATGGTCCAGTCATTATCATTAACAGTTGCATGACGGTAGTTCATGGTTAGCACATACGCTGAGTCATCATGAGAATAAACGGCATTAAAACGTCCCTTCCAGCGAGGTGAAGCTGTTTCGCCTACATCAGTTCTAAAATCTTCAGCACGGCCTGTGGAGTTATTGTTGTCCTCTATTAGGTAAGTTGCTGTTAGTTTCAATGCTAAGTCACCAGAGAACAACTCAGTGCGGTATGCAGATTCAACATCTACGCCTTTTTTGTTAATAACAGCGGCATTTATAGGACGAGTAAAGAAGTTTTCAATTTCACCCGTTTCTTTATTACGCACAACGTTACTGCAGAAAGGGTTATCTAACGATGATGACTCATAACAAAGCTCAACACTGTTACGGCCAAAGTATTCAATAGCGCCTTCTACTTCGAATGACCAGTAATCAAGCGTTATATCTAGCCCTTCCACGAACTCAGGTGTATAAATTAAGCCAATGGTGTAATCGTTAGATGTTTCATTTTCAAGGTTTTGGTTACCTTGAATATAGCCTGGTAAGCTCCCACCTGAAAGCCATTCATCTGATGGCATCCAGCCTTCAGGAAGCCCTGCGGCTTGGCAGTTTTTGATTACATTATCTTTATATTTACTGCCTGATTCAGCGATAGAGTCAGCTCTACATACATCCGCGCGACCTGAGCTAAACGTTTTTGAGTTAGGCGTGAATAAATCCCCTAGGTTGGGAGCGCGTACTGATTTAGAACGGTTTAAGCGTATACGTAACTCATCAGTTACACCCCAGTTTAGGGCTAATTTCCAGGCATTATCTTCACCCGTTACCGAGTAATCCATGTAACGAAATGCTGTTTCAAGGGTTAAATCCGTTGTTAGGAAGGTTTCTTCTAATAATGGAATTGAAATTTCAGCTGAGAGCTCATTTACATCAATCTCACCATCCATTGGAAGGCTTGAATTACCAAAAATTAAGCCTTTTTGCATATTTTCAGACGGTGTAATAGTTGCTGACTCACGGCGGTGCTCAGCGGTAAATGCAGCTGCAACATAACCGGCAGGTAGCTCAAATAAGGCGCCATCTACAGTAACAGCAAACACGGCTTGATCGTGTTGTGCAAAGCGCGTTGCATCAGTCGCTATATAGTCTAACTGTGCTGGTGTTGCCGAAGTCGCGCCCATTGTGTTAAATGGTGTACAACCAGAGATAGCCCCAATAACTTCGCCGTCTGCATTACGCTTAGCACATACTACATTGCCTTGGTATTCAACGGCATCAATAGAGTTAGCCAAGTTTTGCGTTAATACTTCGCCAGTCCAAAGAGTATCTTGCTCGATGCGACCAAATTGTGCGTAAGCAGAGTAGCCCCAGTCATCACTTAATATACCTTCAGCGCCTATTGAAGTACGGAATACTTCACGCTCTTGGTTATATGCACGATCGCCCCATAAGTTTTCGTTAGCTTGGCGAAGTGTGACTGATGTCAGCCCATTGTCGTCCATTACTTTAGCCATATCGCTTTTTATAAATGCATTGTCGCGACGTATTGTATGGCGGAAGAAGGCTGGAGAGCTCTCTGTGGTTGCATCAGTTTTTGAATAAGTAAAGTCAAACGTAAGTGCATGGTCGTCATTAAGTTCATAAGTACCATACGCTGAAGCAATCATACGCTCTAGTGGCGTTTGAAAGTACTCTTTATAGCCGTGGCCAAAAACACCATCGCCTTGATTTTGACCATCTTGGAAGTAGCCTGTAGCGTCTCGCCCAACTCCTGGGTTTGGAATACGACCTAAACCATAGTCAAACGGTTTTAGGTTACCATTTGCATCAAAAGTGTAGTGGTGATTGTCATAGCCGTTATCAACAAAGGCGTCTTTGGTAAAAAAGTCACCACCTTCTGAGTAGTAAGCAAGGCCAGTTGGTTGACCTAAAACAACACGTGAAGGGATACCGTCGTCACCACTTGTATTTGCAGGGTTTGCGAATGAGTTCACAGGGTTACGGTAAAAATCACGGCTCAGCTTGCCATAGCTTTTGTTTTCTGTGTAATTAAATGAAGCAATAAAAGAGAGTTTATCGCCTTCCATACCACCTGTAATTGAGAAGTTGTTTTGCTCGCCGCCACTTTGCTCTGGACGTACAGTAGAAACATCAAGTTCAATCCCATCCATTGATTTTTTAGTAATGATATTTACAACACCAGCTACAGCATCTGCACCGTAAACGGCTGCAGCACCACCTGTAGCAATCTCGATACGCTCAATCATTGTGGTAGGAATGTTGTTTAAATCAACTGCAGTGTCACCCACAGAACCAGGCACAAAGCGACGGCCATTAACAAGCACTAATGTACGCTCTGATCCCAAACCACGAAGATCGGTTGTGTTAAGACCTGACGCATAAATAGTGTTAGTCGTTGTTTCTGGTGATAGGCCAACCGTCGCTTGTGGCATTTCTGCAAGCAAATCATTAACGTTAGTAATACCTTGGTTTTCCATCTCAACGCCGCTGATCACAGTCACAGGCGTTGGCGAGGTTAGATTAAAGCGCTTAATTTTTGAACCAGTCACTTGAATGCGTTCAACTGGTTTAGCATCTGCTGTTGACTGAGCGAATGCACTCGATGCGCCAATAGCACCTGTTACAAGTACTGTATTAACTGCTGCTGCGATAAGATTTATTTTTTTCAACATAACACCTTTCTTTTACAGAGTGACTTAGTTTGTGATCTCTGCTAGTTAGCCTGAGGAAAAGTTACTTTTGCTAAGCCATTATTTACATGAACGTTAAATATATGCCTTACAATGTAACCAAATGTAATTTATCAGCATTTTTAACACAGGAATAAAGTTGAGTCTCACCAGCCAATAATGTGTCAAATGTTAAAGATAAGTTTTTTTTGTTTTTTTTATGAATAATTATTGGTAACACACTAATTTAAGGTGATTTTTTTTGTAAAAATAGATTTACGAACCCAGCATTAACGTAAATACCATCAAAAAAAACAAGCCAAATTAACCTCTTGATAATATTATATAAATATAAAAGCTTTATTTTTAATCAATAATGTTAAAAACGCTCAAAAACTAGCGTTCACTTTTTGTTCGCTTGGTTCTTTTTAGGGAACTTTATTTAGAGGGCTTACTTTTAATGGTTAATTAAACCTCGATGAGCGCACTTTTTAACCGGGCGTTTCTTCGTTAACAACATCGTTTATAGCAAAATCGAGTTTGATACTTGCACTCGTATTTTTTAGCAATTTAGGTATAGTTGCTGCAATATTTTAATAAATCGGATTTTACATGACTCACTCTACTTATCCTATTGGCACACCCGGCAAGCAATGGAATCACGAGGATAAAGCGCATTGGCTGGCATGCCAAAGTATCAAGCGAAGCTATCAACAAGAAGTCGTAACATTAATTGATGAACTTAAAAGCACTCTAGAAGTACAGCAATACGGTGAGCTTAATTATGCCGCAGGTAGCTACCCTTTGTACGCGTTAAAAACCACTGATTTTGATACAAACAAAGCCACTGTTTTAATTACTGGCGGCGTACATGGCTACGAAACCAGTGGTGTTCATGGCGCTTTAAGATTCGCTAAAACATTGGCAAATAAGTACGCTGAGCACTTTAATATTGTAATTACCCCCTGTATTAGTCCATGGGGTTATGAAACGATTAATCGTTGGAACCCAGATGCGGTAGACCCTAACCGCTCTTTTTATCAGGGCAGTCCAGCACAAGAATCAGCGGCAGTAATGAACTATGCGCAATCGTTAAATACGCGTTTAATTGCACATATCGATTTACATGAAACAACAGATTCTGATAACAGTGAATTTAGACCAGCACTCGCGGCTCGTGAAGGCAAAGTAAACACCAATTGGAATATTCCAGATGGCTTTTATTTAGTGGCTGATAGCAACAAACCAGAGCCTGCTTTTCAAAAAGCAATTATTGAACATGTTGAAAAAGTAACGCATATTGCACCTAGCGATGAAAATCAGCAATTAATTGGTGTACCACAAGCGCAATTTGGGGTAATTAATTACGCGGCCCGTGATTTAGGCCTATGCATGGGATTTTCTGAAGCTGCGTATGTCACCACCACTGAAGTATATCCAGACAGTGCAACGGCTAACCCTGAAGAGTGTATATTAGCGCAAGTTGCTGCAATTTCAGGTGCCTTAGACTACATTATTAATAAGTGACCAATGCAGTAGATAATGAATAAAAGGGGCGGCTATTGAAATTTGAAAATAACTACGGCAGTTATAGCTTGCGTGTTGAAGGTAATATAGTTATTGGGCAGTTTAAAGGTAACTTAAACCCTCAGTTATTAAATCATTTTAAAGCCGCTTTATTAAATAGCATTGAACCATTTAAACATTTGTCTTGGGGTTATATTAGCCACTCTCCTGAGGTGATTGCTGCTACCCCCGATGCTGAAAAAAACATGATAGATGTAAGCCAAACAATGGGGATTAATAACTGTTTGATCAGTGCGTTTGTCCTCACCTCGCCTATTGCTATAAGGCAATTGCAGCGGATTATGCACAGCTCTGGCCGTGATGCTCATTTGCAAGAATGCTTGTTTGCTGATTTTCAAAGCGCCAAAAAATTTGTAATTAAGCAGCTAGCCCTAGCCGAGTCAGGTTGTTAACTGGCTAGGACTCATACTTTATTAATTTTTATAAAACTGGCTGTCTTTGGTAATAGTAATTGCAGGGTCTTCTTGCGAAGTTATCACAAAACTCAGCTTGCTCACTTTGCGTGCTAAATCGTAGCCGTCTGCAGTCACCGTTACCGGCACACTTTTCATCAGCCCAGGTTCTACTAATATAGCATTTGGGCTTTGCAATGTAGCCCCCTCTAAACCGCTAATTGAAATTGAATAATGCAGCGTTTGCTGAGTTTTATTGATAATAGTGAGCGTGTAAGGATTTTCAACTAAGCCTTCGTAATTTACCCGGTACAATGCGTTTCTATCTCTAAGTACTGAGGCTTCTATAGGGGTACGTTGTAACATCCATGCAAACATAGATAAAATTAATAGCGCAGTTAACGCCCCATAGCCTACAAGTTTAAGCCTAAATGGATTGGTTTTTTGCCCTGCCATTTGCTTTTCACTGGCGTATTTAATTAAGCCTTTTTCGTAGCCAAACTTATCCATGGTGTCGTCACAAGCGTCAATACATAAACCACAGTTAATACATTCATATTGCAAGCCATTGCGAATATCAATCCCTGCAGGACATACTTCCACACATAAGTTACAGTCTACGCAATCACCTAAATTAAGCGCTTTAGGATCGGCTTTGCGTTTACGTGGGCCGCGATTTTCTCCACGCTCGCTATCGTAAGTAACCACCAGCGTATCTTTATCAAACATCACCGATTGAAAGCGCGAATACGGACAAGCCACAGTACACATTTTTTCACGTAAAAAGCCCGCATTTCCATAAGTACAAAACGCAAATAAAAATACCCAAAAACTGGTGATCCCAGACCACTCTAAATTTAACATTTCGAGGTACAAGGTTTTAGCGGGGATAAAATACGCTAAAAATGAGGTCGCCGTGAGCACCGAAATAACCAGCCAAGCACTGTGCTTAGTGATTTTTTTTCGCCATTTGGAAATATCCCAAGGGCTCTTATCAAGCTTAATCCGCTGGTTACGCGTACCCTCTATACGTTGCTCAACCCAAGAAAACATTAACATCCAAATGGTTTGTGGGCAGGTATAACCACACCATACTCTGCCAAGCCAGTTGGTAACAAAAAATAGGGCAAACGCTCCCACCATAAACAGCATGGCTAAAATCATAAAGTCTTGAGGGAGCAAGGTAAGGCCAAAAATAGTAAATTTTTGGGTGGCCACATCCAATAAAATCGCTTGCTGGCCGTTATATTGAACCCACGGAATGGCAATAAAACTCAGCATTAACAACCAGCCTAAATTGCGACGTATACGTTGAAAAAAACCTTTTTGCTCGCGTATATAAATTGGCCCCTCTTCTTTATAGGGCTTTATGATCATGTCTTCTTCTTTAATATCAAACTTCATGCTACTTACTTCATAGTGACGGGTATTAAACAAGTATTTGCAACTTTCAGACCACACTGAAAGTTAAACTAAAGCATTGATATTAAATGACTTTAAAAATAAAACCGAACTATAATATCGCGACATTTAGCGATTATCGCGATATATCACGAGTTAGCTCTGACGACGCAGTCCTAACTTTTGCATTTTTGAGCGTAAGGTACTCTCTGGTAAGCCCAACTTATTTGCCGCGCCTTGTTCACCTGCAATTTTCCAATTACACAGTGCTAATACGCTGCTTATATGCTGTTTTTGTGCTTCATCAAGTGTAAGCGTTGGGTTTATGGCGTTATCATAGCCCGCTTTAAGCGACTGACTTAACTGTAATGTAGAGTGTTTAGATAAAATAGCTTCTCGTTCGAGTACATTTTGTAGCTCTCTAATGTTACCTGGCCAGTCATAGGCTTGTAATTGTCTGATCGCTTTTGTACTTAACCCTTGCAATTGCTTACCTAAGCGCTTGTTTATTTGTGCAATTAAGTTTTGACACAAGTAAGGAATGTCTTCTTTTCGTTCTTTAAGTGCTGGCACATGAATAGGAAATACATTTAAACGGTAATATAAGTCCATTCTAAACTGCCCTGCTTGTACCATTTCCCACAAGTTACGGTTGGTTGCAGCAATGATGCGAATATCAACCTTTAGGGTTTGACTACCGCCAACGCGTTCAAATTCACGCTCTTGTAATACCCTTAATAGCTTACTTTGGGACTCTAACGGCAGCTCTGCGACTTCATCTAAAAATAAGGTGCCGTGATCGGCAAGTTCAAAACGTCCTTTACGACGCTCGTTAGCGCCAGTAAATGAGCCCCTTTCATGCCCAAAAAGTTCTGACTCTAATAAACTTGGAGTGAATGCCGCACAATTTACTTTTATAAATGCTTGTTCGTTGCGTTTACTGAGACGGTGTAAGTTACGCGCTACCAACTCTTTGCCAGTGCCATTTTCACCAAGAATGAGTACGGTGCTGTCGGTTTCACTCACTAACTGTATTTGATCTAACATGCGTTGGAATACAGCACTGTGGCCAACCAGTCCTGAATCTTGCCAATCCTCATTAAGCTCGGCAATAAGGTAATCATTCTCATCTTTTAGCTGCTCGCTTAGGTGCTTTACTTGAGCTAACGCTTCGTGCAACTGGGTTTGCGTTTGCTGTTGTGCTGACATATCGCGAAATACTGCCACAGCACCAATAAGCTGGTTATTTTTATAAACAGGGGTGGAGGTGTACTCAACAGCAAAGGCACTGCCATCTTTGCGCCAAAATACTTCGTTTTTTACTTCGCGGCGTTTGCCATCAAACATAGTGCAATAAATTTGGCACTCATCGGCAGGGTAAGGAGTGCCATCGGCATGACTATGATGATGATATTGATGTATTTTCTTTCCTAATAATTCATCGGCCGTCCACCCAGTCATTCGCTCTGCAGCTGGGTTTACAAATACCGCATTGCCGGATAAATCAAATCCGTATATGCCCTCACCCACCGCATTAAGCAATAAGGTAGGATCGTTTAAAAAGTTTTTTATCATAATACAACCTCGCGAAATATCGCGAGTATTATGCCAATTTTATCCTGCTTTAGCACTTAATAATGGCTAAATAACGCCTTAATATTTATTTTGGCTTCTAAACGCGCTGCAATTAAATATAAGCCAGCTAATTTGCGATGAATAAACAATGCGTCTACAGGGGGAGTATGCCACTGCTGCGACTGTGCGCTTAACTGCAATCCGGCATCTTTGATGTTGCCAGCAAGCTCACTGTTTTTAAAATCAAACTCGCCATTATAGCGAAGTGGCTCGCAAGCCATTAAAAATAAATCAATCAATCTTTCTTTATAGTCATCTTTTAAAGCGTCTTTAAAGTAACCAATTGCAGTGGCAGCATTGAGCACCCCTGCACGATCATTATTACTGCCGGCCTTAAACAAGGCTAAATAGGCATCACTGAGGGTAGCTGTAATTTCTCGGGTGGCACCAAAATCAAATAACACAATTTTTTGTGACTCTGGTTGGTAATGAAAATTAGCAAAGTTGGGGTCGGTTTGAATTAACTTAAACTCAAACATTTCTTTAAAGAACAAATTAATTAGTTGCTCCGCAACATGACTTCGCTCAGCAGCGGATAGATCACAAATGCCTTCTATAGGTTTAGCATCAACATACTCCATTGTAAGCACCTGCGCAGTGCTGTGCTCTACATACACACTAGGCACTTTAAAGTGAGGGTTAGTCGATAACAGGTTTTTATAGCGTGCTAAATACTGTGCTTCTAGGGTGTAATCAGCCTCAGCTAGTAACTGCGCTTTCGCTTCTTCAACTAAGGGTTTTATATCCAATTCTATAGGTAATAATCGCGATAAAGTAAGTAAAGTGATCACATTATCTACGTCGCTTACCACACTTTTAGAAATACCTGGATATTGAATTTTAACGGCTAATTGATCACCATTTTCTATATAAGCTAAATGAACCTGCCCAATTGATGCAGCTGCAAAAGGCCTCAACTCAATATGAGAAAAACGCGATAACCAGTCATCCCCCCATTGCTCTTTTAGCACGCTCACTAATTGCTTATGTGGCATTGGGTTGGCATCGGCACGCAACAAAGACAGTAACTGCGCAAGCTCGGGAGTTAATAAGTCGCCAGCATCCATTGAAAGTAACTGCCCAAGCTTCATTGCCGCACCGCGAAGATGCGACAGCTGAGTGGCTAAGTTTTCAATATTTTTAGGCTGGAGTAATAAGCTCTTATTATCCCAACCTTTACCACTAAGCGCACTTTTGGCACCACCCACTAACATATTTGTGGCAACGCCGGTGGCCAATGAGCCTAACTTTGCAAATCGTGAAAGTCGAGAGGTGGGAACGGATCGCTCATTAGCCATAATTAACCTAATCTATTAATAATAAGGTCAATTAATACGTTTTATTACGCTTGTTGGATCTAAATTATAACCGAGGTACTAGCTTAATCGCGCCTTCGACTACTTTTAAATCCAAGGGTAAATTACTTAACAGTGCCATTTTAGGGTCGTTCATATTTAACTTATAAACAGGGTTAACCGCTAAAAATGCATTCATGACATCCATCGCTTCGTTATCCAGCACTTCTAAATTACCTTTAAAACCCCCTGCATCGATACTTGAATCGCGTAACTTAACATTACGTAAAAATACGGCTTTTTTCTCGCTATCATAAAAAGGCGTGCCTTGTATTTGTAACTTTAAACGCACAGGATACTTTAATGCAAAGGCATTAATCTCGGCGCTGGAATCAGCACCTAATAAAACATAATCACTGTTGTCGGGACCAATATTAACGCTTAAATCATTTACATCAAACTGCACAGGTAAGCCCATCAGGCTAACTTTTTCACTTAATTTAGGTAACTCTTTATTTAGTAACGACTCAACCTCTGAATTTGTAAATGAATAAACCGAAATACCCTGAGTGCTGTTACAGGCAGTTAAAAATAATAGTGAAATAAAAACAAAAATTTTCATGCAAAACCCTATTCATTAATCGTCTTGGCAGTAAGTAGCCATAATAAAAAACCGCTTTAATAGCGGTTTTTTTATTTTAGTTGATAAAAGTCATTGCGCTTACTTTACAGCAAAAATAACTTTTAACCTTGCTAGTGTGTCAGTTTTGACTGAACCTTCGCTGAGCGCTATTAATTGCTTTAAATAATAGTTTAAATCAGCGTGGTCACCACGGTGTTTGTCATCTAGCATTGCCACTTGCTCAACCATTCTCTGCGCTGAATCATGCGAACTGACGTTAGCCAGTATTTCCATACGCGTGAGCAACTGCTCGGTACTTAATGCCGTTTTTACCGCACCAGTAAACTGGCTTGGCACTGGTTCATTATTCTCAAGCGCAACAAATAATGCGTTTAAGTTAGCTTGTTCGTTTTTGGCAGCTAATCCGGTTAGCTTTTCATCTATAGCTGACAATAAAGCGGATACTTTAGGCGTTAACGATTTAAATGACATATACCCTTTAACTTTGGTTTGCAGATCAAGTAATTGGGCTTTACCTTCAACACTATTTAAAGCCGCTTCGAGCTCATTTAGTTCGGCTGTTGCTAGCTTATCTGATTCACCTTGCTCGCGTTTATGCTGCTCAAACTCTTCGCTGCGTTTAGTGAATGTTGCATCATTAAACTCACGGAATTTTTGCCATAGTGCATTCTCAGCTTTTAAGCCTGCAAACCCTATACTCTGCCATTGTTGCTGTAACTGCTTTAACTGCTGACACGCCTCTGCTAGGTTTTCACTTTGAGATAGCTGTTGCGCTTGCTCAACGAGCTCATTTTTAAGTGCGGCATTGCCTTTATGAAACGCATTAAGTGAAGATACAACTAGCTGCTGTTCTGCCTTATAACGCTCGTTTAAAATTCGGTATGTTTTAGGATCAACTTTACCTACACTACGCCATGCTTTTTGTAATCGGTTGTAGTGGCTTTCAAATTGTTTCCAATCTAAATCAGCATCCTCTGTCGCTTGTAAATGCAGTGCATGCATTTGCGCTATTAGTTGCTCACGCTCTACTTTAGCCGCTTCACGCTGGATTTCTTGCTCTGCGAAATAACTACGACAAGGTGCGAACAATAGCTCAATTTTTTCATCAAACTCATTTCCTTGCTGCTTTTCTTGCTCTGTATCAAGGCGACCTAGTTCATTCCAACGCTTACGCAATACTTTAACTTGGTCAGCACGCTGTTGCGGATCGTTACAAGGCTCATCAACTAACAGTGTTACTTCTTCTAAAAGTGCAGTGCGTTTAGGGGCCGCTGCATACTTTTGCCAATCTTTAGCATCAGCTAGCTGCGCTTCTAGGTCAGCTTTTAAGTTAACCAGCGGCTGTTGGTATTTCTCAGTTAGGGCATTAAATAGCTCTTCGAAGCCTTTAAATACACCAAATGCAACATTAAAACGCCCTTCTTCAATTAAACGTTTAACATCACGCGCTTTTCGCTTAGCTTGGCTTTGAGTTTTTTCTAACGGCTTAGTGAGTTCGCTCATTGCAGCTAAAAACTGCTTCTTATGCGCATTAAGCTGAGCTTTAAATGACGTTTGTAAATCAGCGCTAAGTAAATTTAAGTGGCTGCGTGCAGTTTTAAAGGTATTATTGAATGCTGTTAGCTGTTGATCGTAATCGCTAAGTTGCTCTGCAGGTTTTATTTCACTAAGCGCATTGTAGGCAATTTTATATTCTTTAATCGCCGCAGTTAGCTCAGGCAACTTAGCAACTTGTGAGAATAATTGCTCAAGCTTATTAATCACTTGTTTTGATTGCTGATCAGCCACCAGTTCCGTTTTATCTAGCGTGTCTTTCGCTTGCGCTACTTTTGCATTAAGCCAGTCTTGCTGAATTTGCTCTGGCGTTTCTAAGCCTAACTGTAATGCATTCTCAATTTCTTCACTTAATGCTTCTAACGTAGCTAACGCTAACACTTGGCGCTGTTGCTGAGCTAAACTTTGCTGCTCTATTTCGTGCTGCGCTTTTAGTATGGCAATGTGGGCATCAAGCTTATCGGTAATTGAAATATACTTAGCATCAAGGGTTTTTACATGTTCTTCACTTAGCCATTTTAATTCTAGAGCTTGCCATTGTGCCATGAGTTCTGCGGCTTGTGGGTCAACAATGGCGTAGTCGTGTTTATCACGCAATGCATTAAGCTTGGCTAAAATAACACGGGTTGCGTTTTCAACTTGCGATGGCATTTCAAGTGCTAAACGCTCGTTTTCAAGATGACTTTCAAGCGCTACTTTAGCTTCACCTTGAGCATGCTTTAACAAAGCTTTAGTTAACTGCTGAGTAATCACTAAATCAACTAACTGCTTTTGCAGCTCTTCATTGGCTTCTTTAAAGGCTTTTTCAATCAGTTTAGGGTTTGCTAGGCGTTTTAATAGCTTAACTCTCACTTGCAGTTCTTTTTCTGCAAATGCTAGTTTTTCAAGGGTTTTAACCGGTGCAAAGCGTTCAATATACTCATTTTTAATCTGTGCCGATAAGCTACTTTCACTGTTTAATACAGCAGACGAAATTTGTTGCTCAGCCACATCTTTTAATGCCTGATCTTGCTTATAGGCTTTCCACCAAAGCGGTAAATCGTTTACTTTTTGCAGTGCTTTACGACGAATTTCAGCCGATGAGTCTTCAAGCGCTAAGGTGCTTAAAATTGTTACGTCGCGTGCTACATCAAGTTTTTCAATCGCATCTAAACGAACTTGTTGCTTCGGGTGTTTCCATTTTGGTGTAAAAAGGTGTTTAAAGATCATTTTCACTGAACCTAGCTATTTCGTTATCTGATTTAAATTCTTTTTGTAGTTGCGCTTTGGTTTTTTGGATCATTTCTCCATCTGCACCAATGGTAAACTGCTCGTTTGATTGTGCTACTTTTGCTTGATACAACATCACAAGTTGGACTGTTTGTTGTTTTTGTTCATCTGATAAAGGTGTGCCATCTGGCCACTTTCCTGTTGATGCGCCATATTGTAGGCGCTCAAATAATTCTGGAGTAATATTCTGTACTAAGTTGTCAATATTCATGTCATTTTTTCTTTTTCAGAGTCACTAAAATAATACGGTTAATAAGGTACCAAATACAGCCAATGCCTATGGCTGAGGTATACGCATACCACTGAAGTGTTTTTTCTTGAGGTTGTAGGAAGTACAAACAAAAGAAGCCACCTAAAAATAAGATCAGCGCTAAAAAGGAGTGGTTCATAAACATTTGCTGCTTTTTAATTCGCTGCTCACGTTGAAGTTGTTGAACTTGCTCGGCATTTAATTCAGCAACGTTACTTTGGCAATGTGGACACTGCGGATGTTTATCTGAAATTGATTTTGCACATTTGGGGCAACGAATAATCGCCATACATCTCTCTCCATACTACGCATAAAAAAAGCGCCTTTCGGCGCTTTTCATTGTACTTGTTTTATTGCTCTTTGTCTTTTTTGAATTTAACCCAATAGTTCATATTAGGTTATTAGGGTCTGTTTATTCAGCGTCTTTAGATTGCTTCTCAAGACGTTTTTCCCAGAAAGTGGCGTTTTTAATCCCTAATTTAACGGGATCAAACGTGATTTCTCCACCTTTCTTCTTCTGGTCTTCATAATCACTCAAACATGTTAAGGCCGGTTTAGCGACAAAGAAAATAGCTAATATACCCAATATGTTTATCCACGCCATTAAGCCAACGCCTATGTCGCCAACAGTCCAAATATAACCTGAGCTATTAACCATGCCGTAGGCTACCATAAACATAATCATAAGTTTTACCACTACAAGCGGAATACTTCCTTTAAAGTAGCGATTTAAGTACGCGATATTAGTCTCAGCAATGAAGTAATAAGCAAGTATAGTGGTAAAAGCAAAGAAGAATAAAGCGATACCTACAAACGCTTCTCCAAAGCTACCAAATACACTAAACAACGCCATTTGGGTAAATGCTGCTGACCCCACTTCAGTTGCCGCATCAACATTTTGTATAATGAATTGTCCTTCTGGCAAAGTGCCGACTACATTGTATTGCTGCGTCATTAAGATCATTAATGCCGTTGCTGTACATACAAAAAGTGTATCAACATAAACAGAAAAAGCTTGCACTAAACCTTGCTGTGCAGGGTGATCAACTTCTGCTGCCGCCGCTGCATGAGGACCTGTACCTTGACCGGCTTCATTAGAATAGATACCACGCTTAACACCCCAGCCAATTGCAGCGCCAAAGCCTGCTTGAGCTGTAAATGCATCACCAATAATAAGCGAGAAAATGCCTGGTACTTTGTCTATGTTTAAAAATACGATAATTAAGGCCAATACGATGTAACCAAGCGCCATAAATGGCACTACAATTTGGGTAAAATTAGCAATGCGCTTTATACCACCAAAGATAATAAACGCTAAAACGATTAGAATAATGGCTAATGCAACGAGTTTAAAACTGCCTACGTCACCAAAAGTTGTAGAGACCATAGTGCCATCACCAAATACTTGAGTGAATGCGTTGCCCACAGCATTTGCTTGCACGCCCGGCAGAAAAACTCCACAGGCTATAATTGCCGACACAGCAAATAAAACAGCCAGCCACTTTTGCCCTAAACAACGGTCAAAATAATAGGCTGGACCACCGCGGTATTGCCCGTCTTCTTCTAGTTTATAAATTTGACCTAATGTTGACTCAGCGTATGCAGTGCTTGCACCTAAAAAAGCAACAACCCACATCCAAAAAATAGCGCCAGGGCCACCAAAACCGATTGCGGCTGCAACACCGGCAATATTACCAACCCCTACTCGGCCAGACAATGAAACAGCAAGAGCTTGAAAAGATGAGATCCCTTTTTCTGAGGTATTAGGGCTAAATAGTAGCTTACACATTTCTTTAAAATGTCTAACTTGAGCAAATCGAGTTAGTACGGAGTAAAATAAGCCTGCGCCTAGGCATAAATAGATGAGTGCATTACTCCAAACAACATCATTAACGGCGCTTACAAAAGCTTCCATGAACATCCTCACAGTTATATTTATTATTATTAATTACCATACTCTGCTACTCAGAATACCTGTCATAAGCTTTACGAAATAAGGGGTTAATCTTTATCGTCTTTCTTATTGTTCAATCGATATTAACTTAAGTACTCAACCTTGTTAACAGTTAATTTTCAAAACAACTTATTGTTTATTTATATTGAGCCTGCTAAGACAACGTTTAACTGAGTGGGAATTGATTAAAATTATAGGTCATTAAATCTGTCGAGAAGGTGTATTGAAACGTTTTAGTGTTATGGTGGGAAATGATTTTTATTTTTTGATACGGCCGGTTTAGCCTAAAATAAAAAGGGTATCAAAATTATTGATACCCTTTAAAACAAGCGTTTTATCTTAAGTTGTCTACAACATTAACAATGGCTGCTAAGGTATCTTGACCAAATTGATATGAACGACGATCTGACCAGCCGTAATCTGGATCAGGTAAGTCATTATTATCTTTAAATGGCATTTCAACGGTGTAAGTAAGCGCTTTAAATTCTTCAGCGGTCGCTGATGAACCTACTGTTAAATTAGCTTGACCTGGTTCGTCTTTATCGTAGCCATGCGTATCTTGAAACTCTGGAGTAATAGTTAAAAGCGCGGCTTTAAAGCTGTCTTCAAGGCCTTTTAGGCGTGCATCATAACTTGGTATGCCTTCACTACCGGCAACAAAGTTATATGGAATGGCTTCATCCCCGTGAATGTCAAGGTGCATATCTAAGCCTGCTTCTCGCATTTTATTAAGCACTAAGTAAACTTCAGGACTATTTTCCATGCTTGGTGTTTGCCATTCACGGTTTAAGTTAACCCCTTTAGCATTAGTACGTAAGTGACCACGTGCACTGCCATCTGGATTCATATTTGGCACTACATAGAATACCGCTTTTGATAGTAAGGCTGCTGCATGTGGGTCTTCATCGTCAAGCAGCTTGTGTAATAAGCCTTCTACAAACCACTCTGCCATAGTTTCACCCGGGTGTTGGCGAGCCGTGACCCAGATGATTTTTTTATCTGCACTTGGCTGACCAATTTTAAGCACGCTCATATCACGGCCATCAAGGGTTTGACCTAGCGTCTCTAACTGACAAAGCTCTTGGCTTTGTGCCCATGATAATAAGTCTAAATGGCGGTCGTAGCTGTAAGGAGCAAAATAGGCAAAGTAAACGCTGCTACACTCAGGCTCAAGCTCAAATGTTAGTGTGCCATTTTCATACGAAGACGGTACACGAAACCATGTTTGACGGTCGTATGAGGCAACAGCTTGGTAGTCTACCCAACCATCTGGGTATGCAGACTTATCAAGATTATTAATATTTAACTGATGTAATTGATAAGGCGTTGTTTCAAGACGAAAGTGAAACCACTGATAAAACTCAGACTGATGATCTTTATTAATTTCTAACTGAATATTTAACGGATCGGTGGCTTCAATAACTTTAATATTACCACTGTCAAAATTGCTACTGATTTTCATTACAACAAACCTATTAGTTAACTGTGTGTCTTGACCAAAGGATTTAGCCAAGAGGTAAGTACGTATTAATGCACTTTAAACGGTTATTACTACGTACTCAATTTAATAAAGCGTACCATAACCACTACACTTTAAAAATCTTCAGACCTAAAAAAGCCAGCAAGTGCTGGCTTTTTTTAATTGCTCAAGTGTTTATCGAGGTAAACTTGGGAATGAGACTTCTGCCATATCGCGCATACAGCGAACTACCTGACAGCTATAACCAAACTCATTGTCGTACCATACGTAAAGTACAACACGGTTTTCATCAACAATCGTTGCTTGAGAATCAACAACACCTGCGTAACGGCTACCCACTAAATCGGTAGACACGATTTCAGTTGATGCTGTGTAATCGATTTGATCACGTAGGTCTGAGTGAAGTGCTGTTTCACGTAAAAACGCATTAAGTTCTTCAACCGTCGTGCTCTTTTCAAGATTCAAGTTTAAGATAGCTAATGATACGTTTGGTGTAGGTACACGGATTGCGTTACCTGTTAGTTTACCTTCAAGCTCTGGTAATGCTTTAGATACCGCTTTAGCTGCACCTGTTTCAGTGATAACCATGTTAAGTGCCGCAGCACGACCACGACGTTCTGCTTTGTGGTAGTTATCAATTAAGTTTTGGTCATTAGTGTATGAGTGAACTGTTTCAACGTGACCATTCTTAATACCAAACTGATCGTTTAATGCTTTCAATGTTGGTGTTATTGCATTAGTTGTACAACTTGCAGCACATACAATTTTATCTTCAGGTAAAATATCTTGGTTATTTACACCGTAAACGATATTTTTAATGTTGCCCTTAGCTGGCGCTGTTAATAATACTTTTGCAGCACCTTTAGATTCTAAGTGTTGACCAAGGCCAGCTTCATCTTTCCAAATACCTGTGTTATCAACAACAAGTGCGTTTTCGATACCGTAGGCACTGTAATCAACTTCGCTTGGCGAATTAGCGTAGATAACTTGAATGTAGCTACCATTAGCTTTAATAGCATTACGTTCTTTATCAATGGTAATTGAACCATTAAACGGACCATGGATAGAATCACGACGCAATAAGCTTGCACGTTTTTCTAAATCGCCATCTTTACCACCACGCACAACAATAGCGCGTAGGTTTAAGTCGGCGTATGGGCCTGACTTTTCAATTAGCAAACGTGCTAATAAGCGGCCGATACGACCAAAGCCGTAAAGAACTACGTCACGTGGCGCTTTAGGCTCAGAATTAACAATTTCAGCTAGCTCGTCTTTAACAAACTCTTCTACTGAACGGCCATTCGCAGCATCTGTGTATAAATAGCTGTATGCTAATTTACCAATATCGATACGGGCAGAATTTAATTCCATTTTGCTGATAGCTTCTAAGAATGGGAAGCTTTCACGTAGGCGAAGTTTAGTTCCTTCAAACTGGGCTACTGATTTATGAGACTTAATAATATCAATAGTGCTTGAGTTTACTAATGGACGGCCGTAAACAGCGATTTCAATACCACGATTACGGTACAATTTACCAATAATTGGTTGCATGCTTTCAGCGTAATCTTGACGTTCTTGCCAGCTACTTGTGTATTCTAACTCGTGAGATGAGGTCATTTTTTTTACCTAATTAAACAATTTTGAACGGATAGCCTAAGAATGTATCGAATTTTGAGAGCAACACATTCCTTCGGGCAGGCCTATTCTAATTTAATCTCATTTTATTCTCTACTGTTAGAGACTAAAGTTTAGGCTAGAATAATACTTTATTGATAATTGAGAGACTCGGATGGCTTTTAAGCACATAACCCTCACTTTTGTATTGTTGCTTGCAGGATGTGAAGAATCTTTTACCGTTGAAGATATTTGTGTGCAATCACCCGCCATGTGCAATGATCTTAACCAAGATGGCAACTGTAAAGCACAACGAGAACATACAATCTTTTATCGCTACCTCGAATCCTTACAACCAACCGATGAGAACAAATATCAACTACTCAAAGCGTTTGAGCATTACAACCAATGTATTGGCTTAGCCGCTAATATTCAGCATATAAAACTAAAAGGTAAAACTACTGCCCGTCGACGAGCCTACCTCACCAGTAATAGAGAAATGGCACGTATTTATCAGCAAACACAAGTAACCACTCACCCTGGCCTACTCTATTACCATTGGTCAAGAAACAATGATGAAACGGCACTCACCCGGCTACTTGCTCTAGAAAATACCCCCGAGGTGGAAACAAGTGCTGAAATGCAATTTTATTTAGCGTCTTATTACATTAAAGTTGATGAGCAAAAAGCAATTGATTTTTTATACAACACATTGGCATTAAATCAAGCTAAGCAAATACCTGATCCAGAAATATACACCTCTTTAATTAGCCTTTTCTATAAGCACCACCAATATAAGCACGCGTACATTTTTGCCAAAATAGCAGAGCTCTCTGGTATAAAAAATATCGATATATTATTAATTGAGCAGCAATTAATAGCACAAGAAAAGAATTTAGACAGTTTAGATGCCCTCGCCGAGCAAACATTACACCAAATAAACCAAGGAAAATTTATTTCTCCCCGGAAATAATACAACAGATACAAAAAAGGCAGCTTGCGCTGCCTTTTTGTTTATTTTTTGCTTGTGCCTACTTCGACACGGGTCTTTAACTTTTGCCCCGGCCTAAAAGTAACTACGCGACGCGCTGAAATTGGAATATCTTCTCCCGTTTTCGGATTACGTCCCGGTCTTTCTTTCTTATCTCGAAGATCAAAGTTACCAAATCCAGAGAGCTTAATCTGCTCGCCTTTTTCAAGCGCTGAGCGGATTTCTTCAAAAAACGCTTCAACTAAATCTTTGGCATCTTTTTTATTGATCCCGAGCTTTTCAAATAGGTGTTCAGCTATGTCGGCTTTAGTAAGCGCCATATCTAGTCCCTCAACGATGCATTAAACTGTTCGGCCAGTGCGGCCACCACGTTATCAACTACCTGATTGATATCTTTCTCTTCGAGTGTTCTATCAACCGCCTGCAGTGTTAGAGCAATCGCCAAACTCTTATAATTTGGCTCAATACCTTTGCCCTTATACACATCGAATAAGTTTAGGTCAACCAATTGATTTCCGCCAACTTTTCCGATGACGTTTAAAATATCACCAATTTTAACGCTGTCTTGTACTAAAATCGCGATGTCGCGGCGATTTGATGGGAATTTAGACACCCCTACAGCTTGAGGTAAATTTCTTTTTTCTAATGCCGACATTTCAATTTCAAACACAAAAGTAGCATTGTTGATATCTAACGATTTTTGCGCTTGAGGATGTAATGCACCAAAGAAACCTACTTTTTTACCATCAACATAAATAACGGCAGACTGGCCAGGGTGAAGACCATCCGATTGCTCAGCTTTAATTTCAAAGCGGCTAACATCGTTGGTAATTGCAAGTAATGCTTCAACATCCCCTTTTAGGTCATAAAAATCAACGTTACGTTTTTCTTCAACCCAATGCTCACCATGAACCAAACCAGTAATAACGCCACCAATAACAGGCACTTGGTATACACCATTTTCAGCATTTTCATCACTGATAAACTTAAGGCCGTGTTCAAATAAGCGAATACGAGGTTGTTGGCGGTTTTGGTTATACGCAACAGATGAAAGCAACCCTGGCATTAAACTTACACGCATCGCTGACATTTCAATTGAAATTGGGTGCGGCAATACCAATGCATTACACTCAGGGTGTAAAATAGCTTGCGCTTTAGGGTCAACAAAACTGTAAGTAATGGCTTCTTGATAGCCACGTGTTACTAAGGCATTACGAAAACGGCTCAGGGCAACAGTTGACTCATCATGCGTGGTCATTTTCAGTTTTGCAGTTGGTGCAACATTAGGAATGCTGTTATAACCGTATACACGTGCAACTTCTTCAATTAAATCTTCTTCGATACGAATATCAAAACGGTAGCTTGGTACATCAGCACTCCAGCTATCATTGTCAAATTTAACATCAAGTCCTAAACGCGTCAGAATATCGGTTACTTTCGCATCTTCAATATGATGACCAATAACGCGGTCTAAACGTGAACGACGTAAACTTACTTCAGTTACCTTTGGTAACTTATCAGCAGCCACAGCTTCAACAACAGGACCCGCTTCACCACCAACAATTTCAAGCAGTAACGCTGTAGCACGCTCCATTGCATCATGTTGTAGAGCAAAGTCTACACCACGCTCATAGCGATGAGATGCATCGGTGTGTAAACCGTAGCTACGTGCTTGACCAGCAATGGCAACAGGGTTAAAGAATGCGCTTTCTAACAGAATATCAGCTGTTTTTTCAGTAACGCCAGATTGCTCACCACCAAAAATACCAGCAATGGCTAGCGCTTTATGATGATCGGCAATCACTAATGTCGATTCATTTAACTTTGCAGTGTTACCATCAAGTAAAACTAATTCTTCACCTGCGTTTGCACTACGTACTTTAATTCCACCCTCAATAGCATTTAAATCAAATGCATGCATTGGGTGACCAAGCTCTAATAACACAAAGTTAGTCACATCAACTACCGGGTCGATTGAACGCACACCACTACGGCGTAGCTTTTCAACCATCCATAGAGGTGTTTCAGTATTAAGGTTAATGCCTTTGATAACACGCCCTAAATAACGAGGACAAGCTTCATCGTTAACCAACTCTATTGATACTTTATCTTCAATTGTCGGTGCTACCGCAGGAATACTTAATGTATTAACATCAATGCTGTTCAGTACGCCAACTTCACGAGCTAGGCCTTTAATACCTAAACAGTCACCACGGTTAGGGGTTAAATCTACATCTATGATATTGTCATCTAACGCTAAGTATTCGCGTAAATCTGTGCCAATCGGCGCGTCAAGCGGCAATTCCATAATGCCATCGCCTTCTTCGCTAATGCCTAGCTCATCAAACGCACACAACATGCCGTGTGATGGTTGACCACGAAGTTTGGCCTTTTTAATTTTAAAATCGCCTGGTAATACTGCACCAACAGTGGCAACAGCAACTTTAATACCTTGGCGGCAATTTGGTGCACCACAAACAATATCAAGCAATTCATCACCACCAACATTAATTTTTGTTACACGTAGTTTATCTGCATCAGGGTGCTGGCCACATTCAACCACCTCACCTACAACAACACCATTGAATTTGGCTGCTGCCGGCTCTACGCCATCTACTTCTAAACCAGCCATTGAAAGCTGTTCCGAAAGAGCTTGCGTATCAATTGCAGGATTTACCCACTCTCTTAACCACTTTTCACTAAATTTCATTTTATTTCTTCACTCTTAACGGAACTGGTTTAGGAATTTTAAGTCGTTTTCGAAAAACGCACGTAAATCGTTTACGCCGTAACGCAACATAGTTAAGCGCTCTACACCCATACCAAAGGCAAAACCGGTGTATTTTTCAGGATCGATACCAACAGACTTAAGTACGTTAGGGTGAACCATGCCACAGCCTAATACCTCTAACCATTTACCATCTTTACCCATTACATCAACTTCGGCTGAGGGCTCTGTAAAAGGGAAGAATGAAGGACGGAAACGAATTTCCATATCTTCTTCAAAAAAGTTACGTAAGAAGTCATGTAAAATACCTTTTAGCTCAGTAAAGCTAACGTCGGTGTCGACCATTAAACCTTCCACCTGATGGAACATAGGTGTATGTGTTTGGTCGTAGTCATTACGATATACACGCCCTGGTGAAATTATACGAAGCGGTGGCTGCTCTGTTTCCATGGTACGAATTTGCACACCACTAGTTTGAGTACGCAACACCAACTTAGGATTAAAGTAAAAGGTATCGTGGTCGGCGCGAGCAGGATGGTGCTCAGGAATATTTAGCGCATCAAAGTTATGAAAATCATCTTCAACTTCAGGGCCTGATTTAACTTCAAAGCCTAGTTCACCAAAAAAGCTTTCAATACGCTCAATTGTACGTGTTACTGGGTGAAGGCCACCAGAAGGCATAACGCGCCCTGGTAAAGTTACATCGATAGTTTCAGCAGCTAGTTTTTCTTCAAGTGCTTTACTCGCTAACAGCTCACGCTTGTCATTAATTGCGCTTTGCACATCTTGCTTAGCTTGATTGATTACCTGGCCTGCTTCTTTGCGTTCTTCAGGAGCAATTTTACCCAGTGTTTTAAGTAAGCTGGTGATCTCGCCTTTTTTACCAAGGTAGTTAACCCTGATCTCTTCTAGTTGCGCGATTTCACTGGCACTGGCAACTGCCTCAAGTGCTTGCGCTAATATATTTTCTAAGTTCATTCGATACCTGATCTTTCAAAGAAGGTGATTACAATTTAGTTAGCTAATGATAACTGAAAGCGGGGTCTAGATTCTAGACCTACTACAGCTTTAGCGTTGATTTTATGAAAGGAATAGTTAATTTTCGCTGTGCAGCCATGGATGCGTGATCTAATTTGTCTAATACATCCAATAATGCGCGCATATCACGACTTAAACGGGTTAATAAAAACCGCGCGCATTCGTCACTCAGTTCAAGACCGCGCATGTTTGCCCGCTTTACTAGCGCTTGTGCTTTATCATCATCACTCATGGAGCGAATTTGAAAGGTGGTACCCCACTTCAAGCGTGATTCTAAATCTGGCAAGCTAATATTAAGCATATTTGGCAGTAAATCAGCAGTTACTACCAGCATTTTATTAGGCTCATTAAAGCGGTTGAAGAAATTAAATAACGCTTTTTCCCATGCATCATTACCCGCTACTAAGTGAACATCATCAATACATAATACATCTAGCGCCTCAAGACCATCTAAAACCATCGGGCCAAAATGTAGAACTTCTCGCATTGATAGCAGCATATTCGATAAGCCGCGCTCCTGGGCTTGAATACAGGTGGCGTATAACAAATGGGATTTACCTGAGTCTCCTAAGCCACACAAATAAGTATACTGAAAAGCTTGAGATAGCTTAGAAAAGCTATCTTTAAGGTGGTTAACCTCTAATGAGTCTTCTCCCCCAAAATAAGAGGCAAATGTTTCATCATCCGGTAAAGTAACCGGTAGCGCCATTTGCATTGGCTCTTGAGTTAGCATTAGTTTTCAACCCATTGATACTCTAGGCTTTGCTTATCAACTATGTGATAAAAAGCACGGGGGTCGACATAATCTTTAAAGGCATTATCAAGACCAAGGGCTTTTTTAAGATCGTTTACAGTGCCGGTATGATCTAGCTTAAATTCAACAGAATCGGGAGTTTTACGTATAATAACCGCTTGGGTGACAACACTTAAGTTGAGTAGACGGCGCTTTGCCAACTCTATATCCACAAAATTATCTGTCCCTTTTAAGGTCAAATTGGCAGTACGTTGCTCATAATACGCATTCGGATCGATCGCATATTCGCCAGCTAAACCTTGCGCTAAATCATCAATCATTTGCGCAACGATTTGCTGTCTATAGCCAATAATTCGGTTAGATTCAAACATTTCGTCATTAGTAAAACGCCAATCTAATACCCAATTATCGGAGTTAAACTCTTGATACATTCTAGCAGTAATACTGCGCTCAGCACTGTAACGTTTAGATGCCTCTTCTACTGGTTCAGAAAAGTTCCCCCAAACCTCAGGGACACCAACAAGGCGTCTATCTTGTAAATCAAGCAAAGGTACAACGACAGGTAATCCACGACGGCTTGCCTTATCATAAATGAGCTGCTCTAACTGTGGGTAACTTTCTTGAGTTACTAGCTCTCGTTGCCTGTTATCTTCAATCCCTAACCAGATTGCAACCAGTGGTCGTTGCATTCCCCATAATGGCAAATTAAGCTCTTTGATTAGTGCATCGATTTTTCGTGCTTCAAACTTAACTAATAATTTAAGCTCTCCGGGGATACGCTCATCATATTCAAATTTCAGCATATAATCGGATATATCTTTAGTGCGTTGCTTAGCGACTCGATTTTCATCTGCGCTTTTGTCACCACTCACTTTTACTAATACGTTAAGCAACGCTTTGCGGCTAGCGTCTAAACGAGTATCACGAGATTTATCTTCTACGACCAAAATATCTTGATATAGATCAGTTACTTCAACTGCTGATACAGAAACACAAAAGAAAATGGATAAGGCGCTAATTAATAATCTATACACAGGCAAATCATTCATGGTTTTAAACTGTTTTGATCCTAAATCAAAGCCACTAACAAAGCAAAATTATATTTTTCTCAGTCACTAACGCCATTAAGCTCGCTTTAATGATCATAAAAAACCTCAAAGTAAATACCGACTAATTGGAGTCGGTGCGCTACGCAGAAGAATGTCTTAGTGCCCACAGCGATGGAGAGAGCCACATAACAAATGCTACGCTCTCATACTCTGTCGTGTTCTTCGTGTTCATTTATCCGTCCCACGCTACGATGGTCAGGTTAACGCAGTGCAACTGATAGCTGACGGCTGACGGCTGACGGCTAATACTTTCACTTTCCTGCAGACGTAAAAAAGCCCG
>NZ_PNDI01000043.1:0-13205 GCF_005887465.1 Pseudoalteromonas sp. S1610
CCAATTGCTATAAATCATATCGTTGAGTGAGGTCTACAGCTATCGTTGTAAAAAATTCGAGGAGTTATTAATATTCAAACACGCACTTAAGGGGCCGCATTAGTAGCATGGCTGGGAGGCTCGTTTCGCATCTAATTACGATAAATCATGCAGTGGAGTCCGAAGCTACTGTTGTACAACGATTCTAAGAGCGCCCTTAATATTCAAACACGCACTTAAAGTGCTAAATCTGTAGCAGTGATGAGTGAGGCGTTTTAATTCCTATTTTACCACTAAGTCATATCGAAGGATTAAGCCCGCAGCTACCGTTGTACAGCAATATTAGGGGCTTTTAATATTCAATCACGCACATACGAGTTGCCCTGATAGGATTTCATTTTTTATCCGATAGACAGTAGCAACGCTGCAATCAGCGAGTTTAGACACTTCTTCTGCCCCAAGGTTTTTGTTTATGTACCTAACGACCTTTTCTCTAGTCGCTTGATTTTTACTACGCCCGCCAACCTGTTTCCCCTCAGCCTTTGCTTTGGCTAATCCCTGCTTAATTCTCTCACGGCGCTTATCGTTATCCTGGCGAGCCATGGTTGCCATTAGGTCGAGCAACATATTGTTGACTATTTTTAGGATATTACTTGTAAGCTCATCATCACTAATGAGGGTGTGGGTAGTTGGTAAGTCAGCGACTATAAGGCGCAGACCTTTTTCGTTAATGATTGCTTTTAGCTGATACCACTCATCAAGGGGAAGACGAGAGAGGCGGTCGACGCTTTCGACAAGAAGTATCTCATCAGCCTCAGACTCAGCTAGCAGTAAGCCTAGTTTAGGGCGTTTTAATTTAGTGCCAGTGTAGTTCTCAACGTACTTCCCTACGATAGTTATGGCATTACTCTGACAAAAATCAGTAAGCTCCTGTTCGGCTCGGTAAGCGTCTTGCTCTTGTGTGCTTGCTCTCATGTAGATTCTAGCGTTCATATATTCTCACTTCTCATTAGCCTTTTGCGTAACTAACTTCATTGATAAACTCTCAATAGCCATTCGATTAATTGGCTATTGAGAGTTAATACATATCAGCCTGACGATGTAAAAACACCTCACTCAGCTATAGTCAATTGACACCACATCATGACTTAACCTTCTGACGCTCATCGTCTATTTTTTGTAAGTCTGCGTCGAAGCTAGATAAGAACTCATTTTGGTCTTCATCAATTAGGGCGTCAGTTTCTTTAAATGCATCAGCCGGAGAGTTCATACGGAGGTTTTGTATGTTTATAGCTTGCTTCCAAATAGAGATGTCTTCATCGGTCATTTTAGTCAATGGGAAAAAGAGGTTCTCTTCGCTGTAATAGTTATTAGGTATCTCTAACTGCGGCAGGGGAAAGTCATCACACTTTACAACATACCTTTTGCTCTTTCTGCTGAACTCTACGTATTCAAGGCTTCGACTCTCATCGAAGTACAGTTTCGTCCCATCAAGGTACGCATAAATTTGTAATCGATGCATTGCAGTATTGAAGCGCTTCGGCTCTTTTAAAAGGTCTATTAAGTCGGGGAGTATTAGCTCAGCTTTTTCAACGTGGCTATCCTTTTTCAAGCTCTGTAGCTTTTGGCATATATCCTCGACCTCTTGCTCTATCGTTAGAATATGCTTAAAGGCATGACGTACAGTTGCATTATCACCAGTCTCTTCTGCTTCGTTAGAGACCTCCCTGTAGTTGTCTAGTTTTACCGATAATTTACTCAGCTGCCTGTTTAAGGTACTTTCTTGTTGGAGCCTATCTTTATGTAGCTCTGACTTGGTCAGCTTTTCAAGTATGGTTCGACGTGAATACTCGAAATAAAAATAATGTGCGATGATAAGAGGGAACGTACTTTTTGTCGTGCAATCAGGGCTCTTGATGCCCTTACGCTGAGTGTTACTACACCTTAGTAAAGGAAGGCTATAGCGCCCTTTCTTCTTATTATAGCTGCGCTGGATGCTCATTCCGCAGCCACAACCCTTGCAACGGATTAAACCACTAAGTGGCCATTCGCTATCAGGCTTAATATTTTTATACTTACGGTTTTCGCGAATATCTTGTGCTTGGTAATACGTGCTTTCATCTATAGCTGCCTCATACACCTTGTTCCCACGCCACAAGCCGATTACTGAGTCCTTAGTAATCCAATCCATTACAGTGCTAGGGTTAGTTTTTTTCAAGAAAGAGGCATCGGGGTACTTCTCTTTTATGGCGTTGAGTATATTTCTTTGACCTTGGCCTGAGAGGTAAAGGTCGAAAATATCTCTAATGATGCCTTTATGTTCGTTGCATGTACCATCACTGTTCAGCCAAAAAGGGCGTCGCATCTTAGGTACAATACCTTGCTTAGCGTTTTCTTCACGCCTTACATAGCTACCCTTGACTTTTCTAGAGCGATACTCTGAATCTTCATAGGCGGCTTTTATTTCAAGTATTAGCTCAATCCGTCCAACAAGATCATTAACATCCTCAGGCTCATATATCTTATCCTTCTTAGTGATCGCAATAGACACTCCATGCTTCCAAAGCCTTTTAAGTAGACTTTCGGCTTCGTCGAGATCCTGGCGTGTAAGGCGGCTAAAGTGTTCAATTAATACTATCGATTTAGACTCGATTAGCCCCGCCTCAAGGCGAGCAATAAACTCACCTAATGCGCCAGTCGATACGTTTTTACCTGTGTACGCAGAGATACCTTCATCAACAATCTCTTCTGCAAGCTCACATTCTGGGTGCCTGCTTAGCCAACCTTTAAGCTGTTCCGACTGCCTATGTAAGGAACTGTTACCTCTTTGTGCATCCGAGCTAAACCGCTGGTAGGCATATACTTTACGTTTCATAATCTTTAATTTCGATGTAATTTAGGGTGGATATTATTTGATGTGCACGAGTAGGTCAATAGTGAGCTAAAAGCGGCACAAAGTGCGATGTTTTTAATCCGTAAGTATGCGGTAGATAAAGACAGCAGTGATGCACTACTTGAGTGGCTAAAACCGTTTGAAACGCTTATTTATAAACGTGAGGGGAACTGGCGTGATTTAGCGGCTAAAAATAAACTGACAAAGTCTATTATTCCTAAATCTAACTCACCTTATGGACAAGACTTAATTGATAAAATGGTGATGTTAATAAAAGAAGAGTTGCATCACTTTTATCAAGTGTTGGAAATTATGGGTGAATACGGCGTTGAATATAAAAGTATAACCCCATGTCGTTACGCTAAAGGTATGTTACGTAATGTTAAAACGTTTGAGCCCAATGCATTAGTTGATAAACTTATTGTAGGTGCGTACATAGAAGCGCGCTCATGTGAACGTTTTGCTGCGCTTGCCCCGCATGTAGATAAACGCTTAGGGGACTTTTATATTTCACTGCTTCGCTCAGAGGCTCGCCATTATCAAGATTACTTAACCCTTGCTCAAGAAATTGCTGACTTTGATATTACCGAGCGGGTAAAAGAATTTGCTGAAATAGAAGCGCATCTAATTACATCAGACGATGAAGACTTCAAATTTCATAGCGGCGTACCTATTACTGCTTGCCAACAACCCGCATAATTTACACATAAAGCTGCTACCAGTTAAACAGCAAACTGTTGTAGCAGCTAATTTTAATTAAATTCTTTTTAAATTAGACACATCCAATACCCTCACCTAATATTAGAATAACTATTTAAATTATTTAAATTATTTAAATTATTTAAATTATTTAACTTATTGCTTTGTAATTCATTTTAATAACAAGGTCATACCTTATTTATTATTGGGTGAGAAGATATGCAAGATAAAGAGGGATTGTTTGTATTTGCAGCTGAAGAAGAACAGGCAGATACAGAGCTGAAAGCATGGAAAATATTAACCGTTGAGGATGACCTTGATTATCAGAACGCGTTAGTTAATAGCTTAAAAGAATTAAAAGCCAAGGATGGTTATAAATACGAGCTTTTAACAGCAAATTCTGTGCCTGAGGCTGCTCTTGCGCTGAGTATGCACCCAGACATCGCACTCATATTTATAGATGTAGTAATGGAGGAGGATGACTCAGGTCTGCGTTTAGTAAATACTATTCGAGAGGTTATTGGTAACGCAGAAATGCGTATTGTGCTGTTAACAGGCCAACCAGGTTTTGCACCAGAGAGCGATATCATGAAAGTACTTGATATCGATGAATACTGGAATAAATCAGATATTTCTGCCGAGAAGCTGCAATCAATTGTTAATAGTAACATGCGCACTTGGGAATATATTTCACAAATCAAGTCAGCCAAACAAGGTTTACAGTTGGTACTAGACGCGTCTAGAAGTATTAACGGTAAGCATGACATGGCCTCTTTTTCTTATGCTGTACTTAAAGAAATTAGTAATATTTTAAAAATAACCGAAGGCGGCGGTATTTTCTGCTCGAGTAATGTAAACCCTGGCTCTGAAAGTTTAATACTTTCTACACATGGTTGCTTTAGTGGCACTAAAGGGCAACCTGTGGAACCTAACCTGCCTGCAGAAATGCTGCAAGATTTTAAACAAGCGACCAGAGAGCGTCGTCATATATTCTCAAAAAATCACAGTGTGTTTTTTTTCGAAACGCATACTTTGCAAGGTCAGGATACTGACTACATAACGATTGTAAAATCTGATAACCCTATCAATGAGCAAAATGAATATTTACTTAAAGTATTTAGTGAAAATGTTAGCACGGGATTTGCTAATATTTCGTTGTTGAATCGCTTAACTGAACTTGCTTACACCGACGTATCACTTAACTTGCAAAACCGTAACTGGCTAACCCGTGAAATAAAGAATATGAATGCCCATGAGCGGCTAAAAACGCGATTAGTCATTTTTGATATTTATCAGTTTGATGAAAAAGCGTTTACTTTCGGGAATGACTTTTGTAATAAATTAATGAAGCTAGTTCATCAAAGTATAGTTGATTCTTTTGCTAAGTATGAACCGCGGATAGCATTAATTAGTAATAAAACATTTGGCATGCTAGTCAGCGTTGACTTTGATATCTCAGATGCAATTAGTTACTTTCAAAATAAGCAAAAGTTCGAAATTGAACAGGTGAAGCAATATATTGATGTGCGTATATTGGAGTTGAAGTTAAGCGCTGCTTTAAACTTAACACCTGAAAAAGTGATTAGCTTAGCAGAGTCTAGTCTTAACTATACGGGGGAAAACCAAGCAAAGTATATTCAGCATACTGAGGAAAAAACAGATCAAATTACTCGTCGCTATGAGTTGATGGCTGAGCTTAGAACGGCTATAGGTAATAAAAGTTTAGAGGTGGCATTACAACCCAAAATCAGCTTATCAACCTTGAAACCAGCTGGTTTCGAAGCACTCGCTAGGTGGCAAAGAGCCGATGGTAGTTTTGTTCCCCCCGACGAATTTATAGAATTAGCAGAAACAGCCGGATTAATTAATGAACTAGACCATGTAATTTTTGAGAAAATACTAGAGACTATTAATCAACTTAAAGAGCAAGGCTGCAACTTACCCGTTGCATTTAATGCATCCTCTTATGATTTAGTTGAACCAAGCTACTTTGAACAAATAAAAACTAAAATTGAAGAATACAGTATTTTGCCTTCTATGCTTGAGCTAGAGGTGACAGAGACACAAGCTATAAGCAACTATAGTTTAATTAAAGAAGCGCTTGAGCGGTTCATTGCTTTGGGTATGAAAGTCAGTATTGATGACTTTGGTACAGGGTATTCGTCTTTGGCTCACATTAATGAAATACCGTCTACGTCGATAAAAATAGATCGCTACTTTGTTAGTGACCTTGAGTTTAATGACAATAATCAATACATGATTAAGATGATATTGTCTTTGGCAAAGCAATTTGACTTTTCGGTGATTGCTGAAGGCGTTGAGAATGAATTTGAGGCCCAGTGGTTACAACATCAGGGGTGTGAAACGGCTCAAGGTTACTACTTTGCTAGGCCATTATTTTTTAAAGATTTAATAGTGTGGCTAAAACAGTTTGAAGTGAGTGCGAATGAATAGCCTTAACAGCTTGCCGGTCGGCTCAAAAAAAAGTGTGCTGATAAAGTCTTTGTTTAGTTTATTTATTACTTTATTTGTTGGCTGGCTTATTTATGAACAAGTATATCAAGAAAAAATAAACACCATAAAAACCAAACAAGATGAAAAGTTAGTACTTATAAGTAGTGATTTTTCCAGAGAGCTCAGCAGTATTAAAAAGCTCACGCTTATACTGGCACAGGGACCCGCATTAAAAAGTGATAAACAAGGCAAACCCTTTCAACAAGAACAAATCAGAGATGAGGTAAATAACTATTTTTTAAATTTCGCCGCTATCTCTAATAATATCTCGCAAATCCGCTGGCTTGATACTCAAGGTCAGGAGCAATACCGTATTAATGTAGTGAATGGTGCAGGCGAAATTGTAGCGCCCGATGGGTTGCAAAATAAGCAAAACCGTTACTACTTTCAAAAAGGGATGCAAATTAGTGCGCCTGATATTTTTGCTACAGAAATAGATTTAAACATAGAACGCAACAAAATTATAAAACCACACCAACCAACAATCCGTGTAACCTACCGTACTAGCGAAGAAAATTACTTTTTAGATGGCCTATTGGTGGTCAATTTTAACTTAGATTATCTATTTAATCAGATCAAAAGCTATAGCCAAGAAAGTACTCATATCAGCATTTTGAATCATGATGGTTTTTGGTTGTTAAATAAAGATTCTCGCTTAGAGTGGGGGTTTATGTATGGTAAGAATGAGCAAACGCTTGCCATTCAAGAACCACGGTTTTGGCAGCAAATTATTGATGGCAAAGTCGAGTATGGTTCGCATTTTTTTAATAATAGCCTTTATACATATCGACGTTTTTCTATTTTTTCGCTACGTGAAAACACAGAAAAGATCAGTAACACCGATAAAGAGTTAATTATTCTTATCAGTAGCCCCGATGAACTTCTATTAAGCGCGCAAAAAGTCGCATTAAAACTAGCTCTTTTATGCAGCAGCGTACTCTGCTTAGTAAGTTTTGGCTTTATTTATCGTGAGTATAGGTTTCAAAACCAGTTAGTAACTCTGTCGCATAAGTTGCATATAGAAAAAGTAGAGCTGGGCATTGTCAATCGAGAGCTTGACGAAACGATTAAACAACAACAGAAATTACAAGAGGGGTTAATTGAAGCGCAAAAATTATCTTCACTCGGGTTGTTAGTTGCTGGTGTTGCCCATGAGATGAATACCCCGATTGGAGGAGCCGTTATTTCGGTTTCTAATGCCGATATGGCATTGAATAAATTAAATGAAGCCATGAAGAAAGGGCTAACTAAATCAACCCTAGAAGACACAACTACACGCATTGGAGAGAACTTAGCACTGGCAAAAGTTAACTTAAATAAAACAGCGGTGTTGGTGAAAAGCTTTAAAAAAATGGCGATTGACCGCCATAATGATGAGTTTATTGCATGTGATATTGAAAAAATCATTCAAGAGTTATTATTGACATTAAACTCTAGGTTAAAAAGCTCGCCGATAAAAGTGAAAACTATTTTTTTACTTAATAAACAAGTGATTAGTTTGCCAGGTATCATTTCTCAGGTTGTTGAAAACTTAGTGATCAATGCGTTAAATCACGCTTTTGATGAAAAGCAGGAGGGCGTAATTGAAATAAAAGTTGAACAAGCGACTAATAATAGGGTGAGGCTGAGCGTGTCAGATAATGGTAAAGGTATTAACGCTGCGATAAAGGCAGATATATTTGAACCCTTTTATACTACAGCTAGAGGTAAAGGTAACACGGGTTTAGGTTTATATATGGTTTATCAATGGGTAACTCAAGTTTTAAAAGGGGAGATTTCGTTGCAATCTGATCTAGGCGGTAATGAAGACTACAAAACACAATTTGTTATTTTACTGCCAGAGCTTGCCACAAAAACTCATTACAATTAATTGTTAGGAGCGTTATAAAGGCGTTGAAATTAATTGTTGTAACTCGGGGGTAACCACTAAATATGAACCTTGAGTATACCAATCGCCTAACACAGTGCGAGTTAGGGTTTGGTTATTAACTTCATAGGTATGTACATTAGGGCGGTGAGTATGGCCGTGGATCATATTAGCCACGTTATGCTTAGCAAAGGTCTCTAATACAGCGCTTTGCACTACATCAAGTATTTCTATAGGTTTGTCTGCTTGACTAAGTTTGCTTTTTTCACGTGCATCACGGGCTATTTTCTTTCGATACCATAATGGCATAGCAAGCATTAATTTGGGCCACCACCAACCACGACTTTTTTGACGAAACTTTTGATACTCAATATCCTGAGTACACATTTCATCACCATGTAAAATTACAGTGGGAGTGCCGTAAAGGTCGATCACTGTTTGCTCATCGAGTAGAGTCATTCCTGCCATATTGGCGTATTTTTCACGCATGATAAAATCGCGATTACCGTGTACAAAATAAATGGGGATACCCGAGTTACTAACTGCTTTTAATTGTTTGGCAACTGCTGCTGATAGTTCGCTAACATAATCGTCACCAACCCACACTTCAAAAAAATCACCTAAAATATACAGCGCATCTACTTTTTGAGGAGCAATATGGGAGTGTAAAAATTTAAAAAATGCCGCTGTAATATCAGGGCGATTTTCACTCAAATGTAAATCTGCAATAAAGTAGGTTTGGCGAGTCATGGTAGTTCCAGTTAAATAAAAGCGGGTGAATACCCGCTTTATGTATTCTGTGAAGAATAAGGGGGTTTTAGCTTACAGTTACACTTTCAATTACCACATCTTCAAGTGGTACATCTTGGTGAAAGCCATTGCTACCTGTAGCAACACCTTTGATTTTATTTACTACGTCCATGCCTTCTACTACTTCAGCAAACACACAGTAACCCCAACCTTGCGACGTTTCGCTGCTGTGGTTTAAAAAGTCGTTGTTATTCACGTTAATGAAAAATTGCGCTGTAGCTGAGTGTGGATCAGGCGTACGCGCCATTGCTAAAGTACCTACTTTGTTAGATAGGCCGTTGTTAGCTTCATTTTCAATTGGGTCGTTTACTTCTTTTTGTTCCATGCCCGATGCAAAACCACCGCCTTGAACCATAAAACCATCAATTACACGGTGAAAAATAGTGCCGTTATAAAAACCTGAGTTTGCATACTCTAAAAAGTTTTTTACTGTATTTGGAGCTTCGCTTTCGTGCATTTTAATGGTGATATCACCAAAGTTTGTGTGTAGAACAACCATGAGGTTTCCTATAGCTGGTTTAAATATTGGTGCTATTTTATCGTAGTTGACTCAGATTAACAAAGTAGATGTTATGTTTGTTATAAACCGCTAGAGCCCATGCTTAGCAAGTGGTAACATAGCTTTTCTGTTAATCGTGAAGGAAAGCAACTAAATGGTACAAATATACAACACACTGACACGCCAAAAAGAACAATTTAAACCTATGGTCGATGGAAAAATCGACATGTATGTGTGTGGTATCACCATTTATGATTACTGTCACATTGGCCATGCACGCACATTTGTGGGTTTTGATGTGATTGTTCGCTATCTTCGTCATTTAGGTTACGACTTAAAGTACGTACGTAATATTACCGATGTTGATGATAAAATTATCAAGCGCGCAAATGAAAACGGTGAGGCGATTAACGACTTAACCGTGCGTATGACTAAAGCCATGCATGAAGATTTTGACAGTTTAAATATGCTACGTCCTGATGTAGAGCCAACGGTTACAGGTCACATGGATGAAATTATTGCTATGGTTGAGCGTTTGATTGCCAAAGGCCATGCTTATGTTGCAGCCGATGGCGACGTTTTATTTGATGTATCAACCTTTGAGCAATACGGAGCACTTTCGCAGCAAGATTTAACTATGCTGCAATCGGGGTCACGTGTGGAAGTAGCACAAGATAAAGACGATCCTCTTGATTTTGTTTTATGGAAAAAAGCTAAAGCAGGGGAGCCATCGTGGTCATCACCTTGGGGAGAGGGGCGCCCTGGTTGGCACATAGAATGTTCAGCAATGAGTTCAAAGCACCTAGGTGAGCACTTTGATATTCATGGTGGTGGTTCAGATTTACAGTTCCCACATCACGAAAACGAAATTGCGCAATCATGCTGTGCTAACAACGGCCAATACGTTAATACTTGGATCCATACCGGTATGGTTCAAGTGAACAAAGAAAAGATGTCTAAATCATTAGATAACTTTTTTACCGTTCGTGAAGTATTAAAGCAATACGATGCTGAGTCGGTTCGCTACTTTTTAATTTCTGGTCATTACCGCAGTCAACTTAATTACTCGCAAGAAAACTTAGACCAAGCACGTTCATCACTTGAGCGTATTTACACGGCATTACGTGGTGTTAAGCCAGTTGAATGTGAGCTTGAGGGTAATGAGTATGTAGCTAAGTTTAGAAAAGCTATGAATGATGACTTTAATTCGCCAGAATCATTACCGGTTGTATTTGAAGTTGCTAAAGAGCTAAACCGAGTAAAAGAAAGTGATAGCGAAAAAGCAGGACATTTAGCCTTTGTTCTACGCAGCTTAGGTGAAATACTTGGTATTGCTCAGCAAGCACCAGAGGCATTTTTACAAGGCGGTCAAAACGACGATGAAGTGGCTGAAATTGAGGCACTGATAGTCAAACGTAATGACGCACGTGCCAGTAAAAATTGGGCTGCAGCAGATGAAGCTCGCGATGCTTTAAATGCACTGGGTGTAATACTTGAAGATTCAGCGGGAAAAACAACGTGGCGTAAAGCATAGGGTTTGTCGACCTTGGCAGATTTAGCCATAACGCGCTGATCACAAAAAAAGGGTTACCATAGGGTAACCCTTTTTTGGTTATATCAATTGCATTAAATTGATTATGTTTTTAATAAAATTGACGCTGTTGACCTCAATCATAGTTGAGGTTTTAAACTCGCATTCATCAATTTAAAAATGGAAAATTAATGAATATTTTACTTGCCATGATCCCTGCTTTTTTATGGGGCACGACTTATGCAGTGACTAAGTACGCAACCCCAGAGTGGCCACCAATCTTATTAGGTGCCATACGCGCACTTCCTGCCGGTTTATTGTTGTTGCTGTTTAAACCTTCTTGGCCAACGGCTAAACAATGGCCAGGCATTTTTCTGATCGGCGCAATTAATATTGCGTTATTTTTTAGCTTTATTTTTGTAATGGCAATTAACCTACCAGCAGCTATCGCAGGCGTGGGAATGGTATCTGTCCCTGTGGTTGCATTATTATATGCATGGCTTGTAAAGCGACAACAGCCAGCGCTGGTGCAAGGTTTTTGTGCGCTTGCTTTGGTGGTTTTAGCATGGCGCTTATTTGATCCACAACATATAGCACTTAATGTTTTGGGGGGTTTGGCGTTGATAGGGGCGTTATTAACTATTGTGATAGGCAGTACGCTGGTAAAAAAAGTAACGGCTAAAGTACACTGGTGGACGGTACTCACGTGGCAGCTAATCATTGGTGGCAGTTTGCTAGCAATTGCGGCTATGGTTCAAGCTTTTTATTTTGCCCCTCAGCAGTATCAATTTTTAACTGCATCAATAAATACCACGCAATGGCTGGCGTTATTTTGGCTGGTGGTCCCTAATACTGCTTTGGCTTACATCCTATATGTATGGTTATTAGGGCGAATGTCAGTAGTTGAATTTACTTTTGGCACTATAGCCAACCCAATTGCCGGTATTTTATGTGCAGGAATATTAATTAACGAGCAGTATGCAAGTTGGCAATATGCAATTATGTTATTGATGATTGTGTTTTCGGTTTTGCCACAAGGCTTGGACTTAATAAAACGAAGAATGATGATACAAAAAGCCCGCAATTAAGCGGGCTTTGCATTACTTTATTTTTTATTGATTAGCTGTGATATTTCTCACACGCTTCTAACGTATTTTCAATTAAGCTGGCAACTGTCATCGGGCCTACACCGCCTGGTACAGGGGTAATAAAGTCAGCTTTTTGTTCTGCAACGGCGTATTCAACGTCACCCACTAACTTACCGTTGTCTAAACGGTTAATACCCACATCAATAACAATCGCGCCTTCTTTTATCCAATCACCCGGAATAAACTCTGGCTTGCCTACAGCAACAACCAGTAAGTCAGCACGGCGAACATGGGTTTCTAAATCTTGTGTGAACTTATGACAAACAGTAGTCGTACAGCCAGCTAACAATAATTCAAGTGACATAGGACGACCTACAATGTTAGAGGCGCCCACAACCACTGCGTGCATACCTTTGTAACGCACACCCGTTGAATCTAATAAGGTGATAATACCCTTTGGCGTACATGGGCGAAGGGCAGGCATTCGCTGCGCCAAACGACCAATGTTATAAGGATGAAAGCCATCAACATCTTTATGCGGAGTAATACGCTCAAGAATTTTTTCTGCATCTAGGCCTGCAGGTAAAGGAAGTTGTACTAAAATACCGTCAACTTCGCCATCAACATTCAATTCATCAATTAATGCTAATAGCGCTTGCTCTGTTGTGTCTGCGGGTAAATCAAATGATTTAGAAATAAAACCCACTTCTTCACAGGCTTTACGCTTTGAACCAACGTAAACTTGGCTTGCTGGGTCTTGTCCAACAAGCACCACAGCTAATCCTGGGGCTCTAAGGTTTTGTGCAACACGTTCTGAAACTCGTTCAGCCACTGCGCTACGTACTTGTTTTGCTACTGCTTTACCATCAATGATGTTTGCCGTCATGGGTGACCTTTAATTAGGTTAATTAACTTGATACCGATACATTTAAAAAACGAATGCATATATAGGGGTTAAAATGCCGATAAAGAAAAAGACCTTCACCTTACTCATTTTTTAATATGGCGGCTATTTTCGCAGAAAAGCGGTTGAGCGCCAAGTTGCTTTTAAATTATAACCCCCCGAATTATAAAAAAGAGTTTAAATTTTATCCCTGTATCGTAATATTTGACCATTATGAACTAAAAATGAGCAATTGATTTGTTTTCTTAAAAAAACGTTTGACCTAACCCGGTCAAATCACTATTATGCACCCCGTTGTCAACGAGGTCACTCGCAGACAATAGTAAGTATCGGCGATTAGCGCAGTTTGGTAGCGCACTTGGTTTGGGTCCAAGGGGTCGCAGGTTCAAATCCTGCATCGCCGACCATTTTTATGTTTACG
>NZ_PNDI01000044.1:0-39578 GCF_005887465.1 Pseudoalteromonas sp. S1610
TTCTTTTAAAAGAAGCATACGATAGCTATAAAGGTAATGCTGCGCCTGCAATATATTCCGGTAGTTCTTTAATTATTAGATGCTCTGATGGTAACCCTAGAAGACTATTAAGGCTATTTAATTACCTTTTTTCTGATAAGTTACAAGGAAATGCAATCGTTGATTCGATTTCTGATAAAGAGCAAGGTAAAAGGCTGAAAGAGTTTTCTTACTCAGAATTAAATGGTTTGAATTTAGAAATTGATGGAAAAGAATCTTTTGAATTATTTATGAGGATAGGGCGGTTCTTAAAAGATAAACTACATACTGATAAAGTTGGGACCAGCTCATATAATTCATTCTCCTACGACTTGAATGATCAAAATTGGAAACATATTGAAAAGGCAGTAGATCTAGGCTTAATTTATCCAGATTTCCGAGGCATAGATAATAATGATAAAATGCCCAACCGTAACGGTAAGTTTTCCCTTGCTTTTTGTTTAGCTCCTTACTTTTTTCTAATGCCTCGTAAAGGTGATTCTGTTAAGTTATCTGTAATTGAAAAGTATGGAAGTTATAGTAAATATTTAAAGCTTACTAAAATAGATCCAAATGTAATAAACCAGTACAGTCTTGATTTTGGTGGTAAAGATGAATAGCTTACATGTAGAAGATATTTCATTACGAGAGTTGGTTGAAAGTCAGTATGATATAGCTATCTTCTCTTGTGGTTATGAAGATAGGTGTGTTGAAATTCCTTCAAAAATCGAACCCAAAAATATCAAGCATACTGTAATTATTGCATTTGATCAGCACCAAGAAGATCCTGTAAGGATAAGCAGTAAAAACTTTTTCAATAAAGTATGGGGTAACTCTGAATTCGTAGAAACATCTCAAGATGACGTTGAAAAAATATACAAGGCAATATGTGACATAGAAGAAACTTTTACTAAAGACAATTTAAGAATACTCATTGATTACACGTCAATGTCTAGAGTCTGGTACTCTGCAATTTTAACTTATATCATGAAGTTTTCTAAGAAAAATTACCTGATAGATTTAACTTATGCTAATGGTATCTACCATGATGTAAATCTAAATGTTGAGCTAGGTGATATTAAGGTGATACCTGGCTGTGAAGGTATTTCCCTTACAAAAAAAAATAATGCAGCAATATTTATGTTAGGTTTTGATAACTTCGGCCCTTTGAGATTATACAACTTATTAAACCCTAATAAATGTTTTGGGGTAATGGCTTCACCCGCAGCATCAGTTCAGTATGAAAATACTTGCTTGGAAAAAAATAGGGACTTTATACAATATCACTTAGGTGGTGAAAAAAACCTGTTAAAGTTACCCATTAATAGTATATCTTCATGTTATGACCATATGAGCCAGATACTTTCTCCACTTGAGAAAGCGTATAATGTCTCAATAATCCCTTTTGGCCCTAAGCCTCATATATTAGCTTCAATTTTATGTAGTTTTAACTATGCAAATGTTACTTGCTTATATTCAGAGTACATAAGAAAAGCAACTACCCAAGTGCAAGCATCGGGAGACTTTGTAATTTCTAGAGTTCATTCAGATTTAGGTTTAAAAGTAGATCATTGATAAAGCTTTTGAGAGGCGACTATCAACTAATGTTGATAAACATTAAAGTTAAAGATTAACTTAATTGCAATTAAAACATATAGATAATATCGTTATTGTACTTTTATTTGGAAAAAACTTATGGGAATTAAAGCTCGCACGCTGATCCAATCGGCAATATTAGACATGAGAAGCTTCTTCCATAAAGGAAAGTCTCCAAAGTTTAATGTTGAACTAGGTAGTAGAGCAATGAGAGAACACGCTTGTTTTTCTGGAACGCAGTCTAAGGCTAAAATATGCTTCTCAAAAGATTTTTGTTCGTTCCCCATAAATACAATTGACGATTACAATTTCATTTTAATGATAGTTTCTCATGAGCTGGCTCATTATCTTCACAAACATAATGAGCATAAAGATTCTAATACACATGATACTAAAAGTATTGAATCATATGCCGATTTCTTCGGGGCAAGGATATTAATGACTCTTATAACCTTTGGGCCAAATTGTAGAACTCACTTATTAGAAATTGTACCTACTCCTCATAGTGGAAAATTACTGAACAGCATTGGTCAGGCTTTGTCTCGTTTAGCAGAAACTATATTTGATACAAAAAGTGGCATGTATTCTAATAGAATTACTCGAATTGGTTACTGTGCTGCTGGTATCACTTCTTTTTTAGATGCTTATAATCAAAATTTTGATTATAAAAGGTCTATGGATGTTCTGACCCGATTATATTCTCAAGGTAGCCTCAGAGATTGGATTATAGATGAAAAAGAAGCTTTTCATCTCGATGAAGATATAGTGGAAAAAGTAAATATTATTCACAACAATATTCAAGGGGAGCGACCTAGTATTACAAGTGGGTTGAAATCTGATTTCTTGAACTTTATTGATACCAGTTATCAAGTTGAACCGAAATTAAGACAATTATATAAAGAGGCCAGAGTAAATATAATGCGCAAACAAGGTGCGATTATCAAAAACTGATTATTAACTAAATTAAATATTCTGAGCTTGTACTTTTAGATTCCAATATATCTGAAAGGTAAATCCGGCAGCGAAAACAATTGTAGATAATACGCTTAATAAGTGGCGTTATTTTAATGTATAACAACAATGAAGCTGATTGAGACAGTACAATGATCATTTAATAGAGCTATTCTTAATAACTTGTTTATTCAATTGACCGTCTTTTAAAACTTTAACAACGATGGACATCGCTATTTGGAATGACCCTTCCTCATTTACCTTTTTAATTGAAGTTTCGAAAACTCTACCGTCGCGTTCTTAAGGCAGCCTCCAGCTTTAATATAATTTATAACCTGTGTTTACAATAAGAGAAAATTCTACGTTTGGCATCTATTATTTTTCGGGTGGATTACCGAAGGACTAAGCATTGACTCATCCCAATAACTGCAACTGGACTCGCCATTGTTTGCCTTTTAAATAAATTGAAAAAATCTTAAATTGTATATCAAAGTTCAATAGTTTAACTGCCAACTAACGTTAATACATATTAACGTTAGTTGGTTGATAACGATGAAGGCTTAACTTAAAGTATGAGCGATACTTAAGTGATGTTTTCTTAACAAAGGAAGTCTAGACAGTGGTTAAGTCGCAAAAAGGATGTTTTTTAAATAAAGATGAGGCTGAAATCGGTGATGTCGCAGAAGATCATTTCTCTGCTTTGTGTTCCTATGCTCGAATTACATCAACCCCTTCAAGAAGAGACCGATTTGCTTGGGATCATCTACTTGAATATAGCAAAGCTCCAATAGCGGCAGTTGCTTTAGATATGGAGGAGACCTACTTTAGTTGCAATGTACAAGTAAAAGGATTTATCGGCTCATTTTCAAACTATAAAGGTAGTGATATCTCACTATCAAATATAAAAATAATGATAGAAAATGACAGACCTCAGTTTTTTGCTTTTGTTTCTGTAGATAGTGATGAAAAAGATACTTATCTGGTTCATTTAGGCGATGATATTATTCGAGATGGATTGAAAAGAATAAGAAAAGCTGAAGTAGAAAAAGGAAGGGAGGTTAAGTTAAATAAACAAACCCTATGCATCAATCCACATACGAGAAATGCAGTAAAAGTAAATGGTTCTAATCTAATTGATTATTTAAATGGTCAAATTGGCAGCTCTTTAGCCGAATATTCTAAAAGTAAATTTGATAAAAGAAAAAAAATAGGTTACGAAAAAGGAAAGCTGCAAATCACATTTAGTGCCAATCCTGAAGATCTTTTAGATATTGAGTTAGGCCTGAAATCTAAGGCTATGGCTAAAATTTCATCTATATCTGATATGCGTTTCAATTTACCTCTGTTGATTGATGATAATGTACAAACTGTTGAGCTTGTATCTAATTATAAGTTTCCTTCTGGTGAGGTGGGAATTAACAAAGAAAATGAATGTGTTGAGTTAGAGTTATACAATCGGAAGGATGATATCAAAACCACTCTAAATGGAGCCATTAAAATATCATCACTGTCAAAAGAATATAAAAAGTGTGCTATTGACACAGAATTTTTCACAATAGTGTTCTCTGAAAAAGATACTCAGGTAAATTTAAAACTCAATAGCATGACCTCAACTCCTCAATCATTTTTTACTCTTGAAAAAATGTTTAAAGCTTATGAGCTACTACTTTGTGAAAATGGTGTTGAGGTTGGGTTATATACCTCGTCTGATTCTTACACACTGAGTATTAAAGCTTTAAAACATAGTGCGATTAAATCAATAAAAAGAGACTTACAATTTTTAAGCAATTTAAAATGGTTATTGTTATATTTAGGTGCTGATACTTATGAACCCATTGTATTTCAAGTCTACCTAGAAAACCGTAAAAATGTTGAAGATCAAATCAAATTTCTTAAGCAAAATGAAGAGTTTTCTTATAAATTAAAAGTTTCAACTAGTCTTAAATTAACAGGCACTATATGCGTTATTACTCCAATTGAAATAAGCACTACTTTTGGGAATTATATCGTTATTCATAAGCTTATAGGTGAGCTTATCCAAGGTGATGATTGTTATTACATTAACGAATATGTCTCATCTGTGATTAGATTTGAAAAAGTACGGAAACAGACACTAAAAAAGCTAAAAGATAGGCTCAAAAATATGAGTACAATACAGAAAAAAGACTCAGATGTTTACATATCAACTAATGCATTAGGTAAGAATTTGGCCGAAGGTCTTGAAAGTATAGATTTTTGACTGTTTCAATTTCAGTTTAATTTCAATGTGACACAAGTTATGATTAATACATTTTAACTCGGCATAATATGTCAAAAACAGATCTGGTTTTAAGTAGTTAGTCATGTATACCGATTATATGTTTACATATAAAAGGTATCTATTATGTCTAGTTACACACCTACAGAATGCTACTTAAATAACTTAGCACCAACAGGACGAAAGGCTGTTATTTCACTGATAAAAAGTGTTAAAAACACTTTATTATTGCATGATAAGCTAGTCGCATTACCACTTCACAAGTTAAGCTTTGAGCAGTTATCTACTCTTAAACAAAGCTTAGTACTCAATAATAAGTCAGCTAGAACTATCCAACTTACTTTTCAAGCTATTAAAGCCATAGCTAAAACTGCTTTTTTAATGAATTTAATTGAGCAGCACGAACTAGAAAAGTTTAATGTTCTTAAGCTTCCCCATATAGAACCAAGCCTAAAAGGTAAGTCACTTACAGCCACACAGCTAAAAAGCATATTAAAGCAGCCCTATACACCATCTTCAATTATTAGCACACGTGATATTTCATTATTGGCTTTAATGGCTGGTGCGGGATTAAGGAGATCTGAAGTTTCGGCTTTAAGGCTTAGTGACTTTTCAATGGCTGATCAGCTAGTTGTTATCCATAAGGGAAAAGGAAACCGTACTAGAACGCAGTACTTACCAGTGTGGGTATTAGAGTATTTAAGCTCATGGCTAACGGTACGTGGTAAAAACGAGGGGCCATTATTTTGCGTGGTTTTGAATGGTAAAGTTATTCAAGCTCGTGGTATTTCACCTGAAACTATATATAGCGTTGTAACGGCCAGAACTAATCACGTTTTGGGGGAGAAGTTTACACCCCATGATATGAGGCGAACTTATATTTCATCACTCTTGGCTAATGGTGTGGATATTTCTACTGTGAGTAAGTTGGCAGGGCATAAAAGCATTATTACCACACAGTTATACGATAAACGGGGCGTGGACAGTTTAAAGCGCGCCGTTAATACTTTATCTGTGAATGGATGTGGTGATTATGAATAAGTTACTAATAAGCCAATTTACAAGCCATTATGGTATCAAGTTAATAGAATCAGGCTTATTTGATGATGATACGTTTGAACAATATAGCCCTAGGGAAGTACAGCAATTATCAGGCTCAAAAAGATCAAATTTACCTGTTGATCTGGATGAACTATATGCCTCATTTATTGAGATAACTACAGACTTTGACCAAAAATTACTTTCAAAAAACAGCCGTTATTTTAGCAAAAGCATTGGGCTACCAAGTAATGCTAGCTCCCTTATTGAGTTTATTATTGTTGGTACTCTCAAACCAACCATTTTTAGGTCTATAGAGCAATTTATTACTAAATCTGCGTATTCATATTCAGATGCATTCACTGTGTTATTGGGGCTTGGGGAGATTGAGTTGGAGGAGTGTTTAGAGGCACTTGAATCGATTGGATTATATAAAAACCGTATTTTTGACTATGAGCTACCATTACTCCCTAAATCACTTGCCCATTATTTATTCACTAGCCCCCAATACAAGACTAAAGATGCATTAGGGCTATTTTTAAAAAATGAAGAGCCAGCTAGTTACAATTTGAGCTCTTTTGGCCATAGGGATACGTTACACCTAAAAAGCTTATTAAATGGTTGGAAGAGATCAAGCAATAATGGTTTAAATATATTGATATATGGGGCTGTTGGTACGGGTAAATCTGAATTAGCTAAATCTTTATGTAGTAATGCTGAGTTAGTTTTAATGAAGGTTAAATCTAGCTCTGAAGTTGATGCACAAGTTGAAAGGCAATTAGGCACAAAGTCTTCAACTAGTTACCGTATACATAACCTATCTATGGCACGTAAGTTAATGGGGGAGCGCCGTGACGGAGTGTTACTTATAGATGAATGCGAAGATATATTCGATGTAAACATGTTTGGTTCTAGTGAGCCAAAAGAGCTTTTGCATAGCTTAATTGAAGAACCTAATGGTGCAGCCATATGGATAACGAACCATATTGAAGATATCCCTGAGAGTTGTGTGCGACGTTTTGATTTTGTACTTGAAATGCCCCAGCTAACGAAGGAAAAGCGTTTAGAACATGCCCTAGGGTACTTTAATGAGCTAAAAGTAAGCCAAAGCTTTATTGAAAAGATGGTTTCGAACAAACACCTAAGCTTGGCGAATATAAGTAAAGCCAGCCATGGGGCTAATTTATGTGGTTATAAGAGTGAAGCAGCTCAAGAGTTTATAGATTCGTATGTTGAAGGGATAATGGTTGCATCGGGTGTTGATTTAAACCAAATGCATTACAAACCAGAGCTTAAGTTTGACCATACCAATATTAACTTAAAGGGCTCATTTTCTAATCTTAATGATATAACCAACGCCCTGAATAACCATCATGGTGCAAGAACCTTACTATTTGGCCCTGCGGGTACTGGTAAAACAGCATTTGTTAACCATGTATGCCAAGAAGCTGGTTTTGAGCTAATTAGTATTCAGGCTTCAGATATTTTAAGTAAATGGGTGGGGGAGAGTGAGCAAAATATAAAGAACTTATTTATACAGGCTACAGAAGAAGGTGCGGCTATATTTATTGATGAAGCCGACAGCTTATTTTCAAGCCGTGAGGGCGCCACAAACAGCTGGGAGGTTCAATCCGTAAACCAATTATTATGTAACCTTGAAATGTTTGAACTTCCTTTCTTTGCAGCTACCAACTTTAAAAAGCGTTTAGACAAAGCTTTACTTCGCCGCTGTGACTTCAAGCTTGAACTAGATTACTTAACACCAGAACAAGTATCACGAATGATATTAAACTTAACAGGCAAAAAAACCTTAGGTAAAAGTGAGAGCGCTAAATTGGTTGGATTAGATCGCATAACTCCTGGTGATTTTAGCGTGATAGCACGAAAAATGCGTTTTTTGAATAAAGCGCCAACATCAAGTGAAGTATTAGAGTTTTTGTTTGAAGAGCAGAAATTGAAAGGCGATTGTAAACGCCGCATAGGTTTTTAATGTATTCTGCTTTAGCTTTGAGACCTTTTAATTAATTTTTTTATTAAGGTGTTATTATAAATTAACTCGTTGGAATAATTACTATCTGCCAGCTTTATTAAATTGTTATATATATCGGTGGATATTACGATCGTTGTAGTGTTCTTGCGGTGTTTTAATTTTCTTAAATTTGACTGAATTAACTTCCAATCATTATTGTCTATATTACCCTTATTTTTATTTATTTTTTCACATGTATCTACAAACTTGGGGGATAATTTTTTTATCGCCAGTTTGAATTCTGATTCATCTGTGTTTTTGTTTACAATTTCAGATAAGCAGTTTTTATCTTCAGCTTTTATTCTACTTTTCTTTCGAGCAAGGCTACTTAGATAGTTGTGAATTTTTTCATACTTATCTAACTTTTTAAGTAAATAATCACAAGCAATATAAAACTCTAATAATGAAATGTCTTTTCTACCAGTCGCCATAAATTTCTCATCATCGTTACTTCATAGTTATCCTAAGCGTTCCGGAACGTAAATGCAATTGTATTTTTACCTCTATGCTAAAGGCTACTGAAATTTAGATTTAAGTTTTTACAATGCAGTTCCGGAACACTTACGGTTGATTTATTCTTAAGTCTCGAATTAGTTCCGGAACGCTTTTGATTGCTTTATTCTTAAGCCTTAATAAGTTCCGGAACGATATGTAGCCTAATTATTTAAAGCCTTTAAACGTTACTAGATTAGTACTTTTTTTAATCTGTAAAAAGAAAGACCGAATAAATTAAAAGGTCTTTTTTATGAGTAATAATATTTCACCTGACTTCTATAACATAGTAGTTAACGGACATGAAAAGTATGTATTCGATTTTAAGCATATAGCTAAGAGTATTAAAGATGAAGATGAGTTAATTTATATTTTTACTTTTAGTACTGGTGAGGAAAGTTGGATAGATGAATGCGAATTAATAGAAAAAAGCGAAGAGGAAGTTGAAGAGATTGATCTAATGGCTTTATCGAACTCAAAGCATAAGAAGTTAAGAAAGCATGAAAATTTTAAACATCCAAGAGTAACTTTGATTATTGAAAATAAAGTTGCAAGGAAGAGGAAAAGGTTATTTAAAGTAGACTATGAGGTTGGTAACAAATCCTTTTTAGATAAATTTAGTTTTTCAATTGATATTAACGAAAGTTTAGGAGAAAAATTTATAAAAGAGCTTTTAAAAAGTAAGCTCTATACAACAAAAAGAGTTGTTGATTCTGGTTTTTACAATTGCCGTATCAGTAATAAAAATGAATTTGCAAGTTTTGAATACCTACCAAGTAAAAGTAATATTTCCTATCTAAAATGTACATTTAACCCTTCAAAAACTGATTTAAATTTTATTAGAAGTACTTTTTCGTTACTAAAGTCTGTTTGCGGTAAAGACTATGAGAGGGTCATTCGAACTTCAAGTTTACTTAGGGTTGACTGCGCACTTGATATAAAAGGAGTAAAGGCTAAAAATTGTCATTTAAATTTAAGTGGTTCTCGTCACACAACAATATATTTAAGTAGTGAAGGTGTTGTTGAAACCAAAGTTTATGGTAGGTCAGGAAAAAGGTTTCACGTTTACGATAAACTTTGTGAGCAGGGGGTAAAAAGTAAGGAACCAGTTACAAGATATGAGATCCAATTAAAGAAATTTAACAAAAAAATTGATTTAGAATCAGCGTTTGATGCTTTCAATGCGATACCTAATGTAAGAAGGTACAGTTGTAAGAAACTAAAATTGAAACTAAAGAAGCTTGATTATTATGTACTGAAACAGCTTGGTGTAACAGCTTTGAGATCTTCATTGCAAACAGAGAGTGAGAAAAGAAAGTTAAGGCGTATTTTGGAATTTGCTGAAAAGGGTGAATTTGGGGAAAAATTAATTGGATCAACACGAAAGGAGTTGAGATTTATACAAGAGCTTCTTTTTAATCCCTAGCTATTTGAAATTTTCCAAAAGATACTTTTCGTAGTTATGAAATTTACAGTCTCTAGGTAACTCTTATACAACAAACTTGCATGTAATAATCATTATTTAGCTTAAATCCTCTATACGGATTAATAATAGGTAATTACACAGATTTAGTTACGAGATTAAAAGAGTTGAGTACATTTTTGTGCTGAAAGTCAATTTGTATGGAATAGCTGTTTTTTATAAAAACTCCGGAATAGCTGTGCCAAAAGCTGTGCCAGAGTAGTACAATACATGTGAAAGATAAATATTAACGTATTGATTTATATGTTTATAATTAAGTCTCCCTGTTAACTTACCGGCTGACTCACTCATTCAATAAAAAAGCCCGCAGTTAACGCTGCGGGCTTTTTTGTGTTTGGAATAAGCTGTCAGGTTGCGGGCGGCGAGCTTCGGGTTGCGGGCTTAAAACCTAAACTCGACGCGAGACTAACTATCGCCTTCAGGCATAAAAAACCTTGTAATGTTAACCGCAAGGCTTTTAAATTTCTCGAACCTCGAACCTATCTATATAATATTTTTACCCTGCTCCGGATCGCGCGATTCATCGGCTTGCTCGCGAATATCATCCGTATCACTGCTTACATCATCAATACTGTGTTCATGCTCTGTGGTTTTATGTTTTTGAGTATGTGGTTTCTCTTTAGTTTTTTCTGTTGTCTCTGTTTTAGCTTCGCTTGCTGTGGGGTAAATATCTTCACCTTGGCTATTGAGTAATACACGCTCTCTAGCATCGTCAGGCATACTTATATTATGTTGCGTAAAACTGTTAATTAACTCTCGCATTAGCTGTGAGGCTACTTTAACAATGCTGTATTGTTCGCCGTTGACCCAAAAGTAAACAGTAAAATTGATAGTGGCGGAGCCTAAGTTATCAACCAATACTTGGGGAGGTGGATCGCTAAGCACAGAGTTTTGATTTTTTATAACGCTAATAGCAAGACTTTGTGCGCCGCGAATGTCATTATCGTAGCCAATACCGATTGTGAAATGACCGCGCATCTTTGGATTAGCGGTTAAGTTTTTAATGGTATTTTTATACACAGTCGCATTGGGTATTTGAATATGATTGCCATCGTAGTCAACTAAAGTGGTTGCTCTTGCAGTTACTTTTTTAACAATGCCTATTCTACCATCTACTTCTATTACATCATTAATTTTAAATGGACGTTGTACACTCAAAAGTAAACTGGCAATAAAGTTCTCAGCAATATCCCGAAAGGCAAATCCTAAAATAAGGCCTATTAACCCAGTGCCACTCATAATAGCGACCGCGAATTCAGTCAAGCCAGCCAAACGTAAGAAAAGGTAAAACCCGAGTAAAATAATTAAGGTACTAATACCACGCCTAGCAACTAGGTGTACTAATTTACTGTTGGTCATGTAAGTAACGGGCTTTATTAACAAGCGTGATAATGGGGTAGCGATTAAATAACTAATCACCAAAATAATAATCCCTAGAAACAAAGTGGGCAGTAATTGCACGAATGATTGTAGTAATTGCACGCTTTGCTCTTTTAAAAAGTCCCATGAAACCGAGTTTGGCTGAACGGTGTCGATTGCGGGAATAGATGCGTTATTAGCGAGTGTTGCAATTAAAGCGCTGAGCATAGGAGCCATCCGTGTTGCGTTGAGTTAATTAGGTCTGTGTAAAACAATAGCAGCAAGTTTAATACCAAGGGGTATTTGTTTGGCAAACATCTTGCAATTAATTGGGAAAAGGGAGTTAGCTATGAGTGACTTTAAGCGTGGCCAAAGAGCCAAGCAGCCTAACCATATCCCTCTGCGTGGCTGGTGGGATATTGCAAAGCGAATTATAAAACAAATGAGCCGTGATAATTTATCCTTGGTGGCAGCAGGCGTGGCCTTTTATGCACTTCTTGCTATTTTTCCTGCCATTGCGGCGTTGGTGTCTGTGTATGCTTATTTTGCTTCACCGAATGATATTAGTGCGTATTTAAGTCAATTTATGGCGTTATTGCCGCAAAGTACCCAAGAGATTATTTTGTCTCAGGTTTCGAGTCTTGCGCAAAAGTCTCAAACCAGTTTAAGTCTTAGCGCACTGGGCACTTTACTGCTCACTATTTGGAGTAGCTCTAAGGGCAGCCAAGCTTTGATCACCGCGTGTAATATTAGTTATCACGAATACGAAAAGCGTTCATTTTTTAAGGCGCAACTTGTACGTTTATTATTTTCAGTGGGCGCGATTGTGGTGGCGGTTATAGCATTGGTAATTATAGGTATATTACCGTTAGCACTTAACCTGTTAGGAATAAAAGAGAGTATTGATTTTTTAATCATGCTTATCTCATGGCCATTACTGGCACTAACCTTTAACTTTGCATTGTTAATTTTATATCGTTACGCGCCTCACAGAAAAGCAGCTAAGTGGCGCTGGGTTACCGTAGGCTCATTCACTGCCACAGTATTATGGATTGTGGCATCTTTTGGCTTTTCATTTTATGTATCTCATTTTGCCAGTTACAACGAAACATATGGCTCTTTAGGTGGGGTGGTTATTATGCTTATGTGGCTATTTATTAGCGCTTATATCATTATTTTAGGAGCTACAATTAATGCAGCGTTAGAGCAGCAAACGGCGCAAGACAGCACTATTGGACCAGATAAAAAAAGAGGGCAGCGAGGTGCATATGTTGCAGACCACCTTGATATTAAATAACTCTATTACTTTTATCAGAGCTTAATTACTTGGTTCGTTGTTATCAGCTGCATAAACGAGGTTTTGTGCAGCGGCTTTGAAAACAAATAGCCTTGACCATAATCACAACCAGCCTCAAGTAATAAATCCATTTGTAATTTTGTTTCTATGCCTTCGGCAATTACTTTTAAACCAAGCTGATGAGCCATCATAATAATTGCTTCACATAAGGCCAGCTCTTGGCTGTTTTTTTGAATATTATCAACAAAGCGTTTATCAATTTTTAGGTAGTCGGTATCCATTTCTTGTAAGTAAGCAAGCGATGAGTAACCAGTACCAAAATCATCGAGTGCTAATTGCATCCCTGATTTAACCAAGGCTTTTAGGCGGCTTTGGGTCAGCTCTTCAGGATTAACCATCAAGCCTTCAGTAATTTCTGCCACAATACTCGATGCAGGTAAATTTGCTGTCTCAAGCATGCCATACCAATCGTCTATACCACTGTCTGTGGTTGCGAGCTGCACCGGCGATACGTTAATACTAATTTGAAATTCATCTTGAATGTGTTTTTTAATATCATTAAGTGTTTGCAGTGCTTCAGTAAATACAAATTGACCAAGCGCATTTATTTGTCTGGTTTCTTCAGCAAGAGGAATAAAATCGGCAGGGCTGATCAGGCCTTTTTCTGGGTGTTGCCATCGAATAAGTCCCTCAGCTTTATGAACGTGTAAATCATCAAGGGACACAATAGGCTGATAATATAACTCAAATTGCTCTAACTCTATGGCTGAGCGAAGCTCTTTGAGCAACTGCATTCTTGCATTTGCATCTTCACGCATATCATGTGAGAAAAATTCAAAGTCATTTCGGCCGCTATTTTTTGCCTTATACATAGCTTGGTCAGCAGCTTTAAGCAGTTGCTCTGGGTTTTGGCCATCATCTGGCGCGCAGGCAATACCAATACTGGCACTGATATACACTTTTTCATCTTCAATAAAAATAGTCGAAGCAAGGCTAAGTAGCAGTGATTTTGCTATTTGTTTGATATTATCGCTACCGCGTAAGTCACTAAATACAATAACAAATTCATCGCCACCAATACGTGCTACAAAGTCAGCCTCTTTGGCTGTTTGCACAATTCGCTCAGATACTAATTTAAGTAATCTATCGCCATAATGATGGCCTAACGTATCATTAATATCTTTAAAGTGATCAATATCTAACAGCATAATGACCAGTTTTTGGTCGTGGTTGTTTACGCTCGTAAAGCGTTTATTTAACCGCTCTTTTAGTTCTAGTCGATTAGGTAAGTCGGTTAAATGATCAAAATGAGCTTGTCGCCAAATTAGCTCGTCAGCTTGTTTTTTCTCGGTTAGATCGGTAAAAATAGCAATACGACTAGTTGGGGCTTTATTTTTATCGTAAATAGTATCTATGGTTAACCATTCAGCATACAGCTCGCCATTTTTACGACGATTGGTTATTTCACCTTGCCAGCGGCCAGTTTTATTTATTGACTGCCACATGTAATCATAAAACTCTTTATCGTGTTTACCCGATGATAAAATACCCACCGTTTTATTGAGTACTTCTTTTCGAGAATACAAAGTTGTTTCACAAAATGCAGGGTTCACATCATAAATAACGCCATTTTCATCTGTGATTGCCATACCTTCACTGCTGTTGTTGTAAACTAATGACGCTAAATGCAAAGACTCTTGATTCTGCTTTCGTTGCGTGATGTTACTAATAACAATTATAAACTCATCCACTTTTTTCATTGGGCTGATTTTCGCTTCATAAAACTGATTGTCTTGTTTATGTTCAAGCTCAACAGTGACAGGAGCGCTCAGGGTTGTTAAGTACTCTTCTACTTGTTTTAAATTAGCACTAGAGAATAAACACGATAACTTTTTAGGCGGTGTTGAATGGCTATAATTTAACGATTTAATACGTCCACCGGTATCAAGTATATTGCCATTGGCATCTACGCGTAAAAAAGCATCAGGTAGTGCATTAAGCAAGCTATTTAGCTCGTCATGTTTATGTTTAAGGCATGCTTCAGCTGTTAAGCGAGTTTCAGCCATATATTTAAAACGATGATAGAGTCTATTTAGCTCAGGGCTATTAGGCTGCTCGTCGTCATGAGGCATATTACCGGCTGCTAAGCGGTTAACAGCCTGCGTTAAACTTTTAATCGGGTTTAAGATGCTTTTATTGACTAATCGTCTAGCCAATACGGCTAAAAGAAGGATGGTCATTAAAAATCCTAAAACCATTTTTACAAAGTTAATATCTATTTGCTCAAGTGTTTCATCTATTGGTTGAGTAATATAAATAGAAAGTTTATTGTTATTGCCATCACGGTAGAGAGTGGTTTGATGGAAAACTCTTCGGATACCATCTTTTCCTTTAAAAATAACACCAGCTTGCAAGTTATGCGCTAAATCGAACTTTTCCAATTTGTTGCCTAGTCTATCGGCTGAAAAAGGGTAGTTAGCTAAAATACTACCGTTAGAGTCAGTAATGACAGCTCTGATTTCTGTCGATAAATTTAAAGTATTAAGTGCCGAGCTCCACCAGTCTAAAGCGATTACGGTCACAATAACGCCTTCAATATCATTATTTTCATTTAAGATAGGGTAAGCAAAGTTAATACTTTGCGCTTTGAGGCTGCGATCGTGCTGGAAATGGCCAATACTGAACTCTTTACTGGCGATCGCGTTTTTAAAATAGGGACGGTCACTAATGTTAATATTAGTGTCGCTACTTTTTGATGTACAAATTAGGTCACCATTTTTATTTACTATACCAATATTCGCGATATTACCATTGAGTGCCTTAACATCTAAAAAATACGCAGGACAAGTAGAGGGTAAAGATTGAATGTTTTTCTGTTTTTTTGCTAAAAACTCAGTAACTTTTTTGACATCATCAATCATGCTTTGTTGTTTGATAATTAGTTGCTCAGTGATGGTGCGCACTTTTGTCTCGTGCTCTTTAATGGCTGCGTCACGACTAAACCACAAGGTTACTAAAATAATAGCAGCAACAGGTATGCAAATTAGCATAAGAAGGCGGTAGAGTTGATGTTTTAATGATGAAGTAAAAATAGTCGTATCCAAATTAGTGCAAAGTAGAGTGACGCTTGATAATCCTACTATAAATAACCATTGAAGTACTAAGGTTATATCTAAGATTTTGCAATAAAATAGTGTTGCATATGATTGAAATATATTAATTTACGTATAAAAAACATGATGAAATAATAATTTAATCCCTTATATATTTACATAACATATTAGGCAAAAAATGAAAATAACCAAAGTTTTAACTGCTTATGCTACCCAAGATGGGGATGGCGTCAATATCCGTCGTATTCCAGGATTTGATGGTAAATATTTAGACCCATTTTTAATGATTGATGAGCTTAAATCTGATGATGAGAGTGACTATATTGGTGGTTTTCCTCCTCACCCTCATCGAGGTATCGAAACTTTTACCTATATTTTAAAAGGAGGATTTGAGCATAAAGATCAAATGGGTAACATAGAAGCGATTCGCGCCGGTGACGTGCAATGGATGAGCACCGGTAGTGGTGTTATGCACAGTGAAATGCCACTTGCTGATGCTGAAAAAGGCTTACATGGCTTTCAAATTTGGCTCAATATGCCAAGCGCTGACAAAATGCGTGAGCCGCAATACCAGGATACCACAGAGCATCCAGCACCGAGGTTTACTAATCAACAAGGTATTAGTCTTAAAGCGCTAGCAGGGACATGGCAATTTGATTCACAGCAATTGGTTTCAAGCTTACAAAACTTAGCCGCTAATGGTGCTATAGCCGATGTGGCTTTGCCTGCAGGTAAGGAGCTTTATCTACCAGCACTAAAACAGCAAAAAGTGATGATTTACATACACACTGGGTCATTAGAATCAGCGCAAGGTGAAACCTTTGATGCAGGAAAATTACTTATTGTTGAGCCATCGAGTGATATTTGCATACGTGCCGAAAAAGCAGCAGGTGTTCTGATTTTAGCAGCTGATCCGCTTAATCAGCCAATTGCACATATGGGGCCGTTTGTAATGACCACTGAAGCTGAAATCCGCCAAGCGGTTAGCGATTATCAAAACGGTTATTTTGGCTCACTGTCGTGACGATTTAATGTAGGAGTGAATTTTAAGCGAGTAGTTTTAATAACCAACTGTATTTTTTTACCATGTTGGTGTCTCCCTTTGCCGACTCCACAACCGCGCCTGCGGTAAAAGCACTAACGAGCCCCACTTTTGTTGCGGCAAAACGTTTGGCTCGATATTTTATTGCCGTGAGGTGCTGACGCTTTAGCTCAGAGCGCATCACGACTTCTTTGTGTAGCTGTTGCACTCGAGCATTCGGTGAGTTGATCAAGTAATTAATTAACATAATAGTGTATGCCTTATAATTTAAGCAGCTGCTTTAGACTATTTAGCGTTTTAGTAAAGCCAATTTTTTTGCTTAGATAAACTGCGTTCCGCCACAGCCAAATTAAGCATAAAATTTGTAGGCTGATCACTACAGTAATGCTCAGCCAAATCGAGCTAAATAAGTCAAAAGTCGCAAAGCCTACAATACCTAAAAACCCGACCCACAGTAACACCAAGCCACTGGCAAAACATCCGAGTAGGATGGTGATCAGTGCTAAGGATCTTAACGACAATTTCCATTCAGCTATGGCAAGCTGATGTGTCAACTTTCCTTGTTGATGATAATCATCCTTGAGCTGCGCTGCATAATCAGCAAGCTTAGCAACATGATCTTGCCAGTCATCGGCATGTTTTGCCGATGACTGCGAATCTGTCGATTGTGATTCACTTGATGTTGAATGTAGGTTTTGCATTAGTATTACTTGCGACGAAATAGTGCAGTAACTAACATACCAGCAGCAAATGCAAGACCAGCCGTTGCTAATGGGTTTTCTGATGCGAGTTGACGAGTCTTAGAAGTACATTCTTCTAATTTCTCGCGAGCTGCTAATTGTTTCTCATTAAGTGTTTCTGCTGAGCTGCTTGCTCCTTTACGAACGCCATTTTCAGCTACCGCCGCTTTACTCGATAATGCATCTACTGCGTCATGCGCAGCTGATGTTGCCTTATCTGTTAACGGGGCCTCAATCTCTTGTTTTGCATCGATAGCAGTTTTGCTCTTAGTTGCCGTAGCCATAATCAATCCTTAATAGTTTTTTAAAAGTAATTATTAAGGTGCAATGATTAAACCAGTTTTTAACTCATTGTTTTTTATGGATTGTATTTTATTTACTAATTTTTAGTAGGTTTATAGCTGTAACTATTGCGACAACAGTTTGTAATTTTTACAAACTAAGGCGTTTTGATCATTCGAGGTTGATTTTTCCTTTGCTTACTCGGTTATACATTTCAGGTCACGATTTAGTTGCACCTAGTTCGAATAAACAAAGCCCTACACACCCTAAATAAATTGTAATTATTCACTGTTTATTCATTAAGCAAATAATGCCAGTAAGCTAATAAAAAAAACGATAAAAAATTTTTTACTGGCTGATCAGATTTTTTACTAAACAATTCAACCGCTTTAATCTGAGCCTTATTTTTTCAGGCTTCGCGGGGCGCTAAAGCTGGGTGACTTACTTGACAAAAAGGCTTGTCAAGCCCTAAACTGGAGCACTGTGGTAAAAAGTGGTGTTTAGTGGATCAAACTGGATCGGGTTAATCAAAAAGTTGATTAAAATAATTTTACAATAGGCTTTTTATGTTTCGTGGCGCAAGTTCACTGAGTTTGGATGATAAAGGACGTTTTGCGGTACCAACAAAGTACCGAGACACGCTATTGTCTGAAGATCAGGGAACGGTTATTTGCACTGTTGCACTCAATGAGCCTTGCCTTTGGTTATACCCCCTTGCTGAATGGTTAGAAATAGAAAGCCGTTTAGCAAAAATATCTAATATGAATCCCAGAGCGCGACGGATGCAACGTATGTTGTTAGGTAATGCGACAGAGTATCAGCTTGATAAAAACGGTCGAATTTTGCTGGCGCCTTCTTTGCGCTCACATGCAGAACTTGGCAAAAAAATTATGCTGGTGGGCTTAATGAATAAATTTGAGATTTGGGATGAGGCGCGTTGGCACGAACAAATGCGCCAAGACACTGAGCTTGAAAGGCTTGGTGAATTTGAACCGAATGACGATTTAGATAACTTTACCCTCTAGCAGCAAAACAAAAAGGCAAAAAATAGCTAATGACAGCGCAATTTGAACACGTATCCGTATTAATGGAAGAAACCATAGATGCACTTGCAATTAAGCCAGACGGCATTTATATGGATGGCACCTTTGGACGTGGCGGACATTCAGGGCAAATATTAGCGCGCTTGGGCGACGCTGGTCGCTTGCAGGCTATTGATCAAGATCCACAAGCTATAAAGTCAGCAGAAAAGTTTGCCGATGATTCACGTTTTTCGATTGCTCACTCACGGTTCTCAAAGTTATACGAAGTTGCTGAGCAAAACGATCTAATTGGTAAAGTTGATGGCATTTTACTTGATATTGGTGTGTCGTCACCGCAGTTAGATGATGCCGCTCGTGGCTTTAGTTTTATGAAAGACGGCCCGCTTGATATGCGAATGGATCCAAGCACAGGCCGTAGCGCTGCGCAGTGGTTAGCTGAGGCGGAACTAGATGACATTACCCATGTGATCAAAAAGCTAGGTGAAGAAAAATTTGGTAAGCGCATTGCGCACAAGATATTGGAAGTGCGTGAACATACGCCAATCACTACCACTAAACAGCTCGCAGATTTAGTTGATGAAGCAGTACCCGTTAAAGATAAGTTTAAACATCCTGCAACGCGCACGTTTCAGGCAATTCGTATTTATATCAATAGCGAGTTAGAGGAAATTCAAACCGCACTACAAGCGGCGATTAAAGTTCTTAAGCCGGGTGGTCGCTTAGTTGTTATTTCTTTTCACTCTTTAGAAGATCGCATTGTAAAACAATTTATTAAAAAACAGAGTAAGGGAGAAGCGATACCCAGAGGTCTGCCTTTAACCGACGCACAAATAAATAAAAACCTGACGTTAAAAGCAGTGGGTAAAGCTATTAAACCAAGTGCTGATGAAGTGGCTCGCAATCCACGCTCTCGTAGCTCAGTACTAAGGATTGCACAGAGGTTGGGATGAGTAAAAAAGCGAGTTATCGCCAACCCAATCTATTTATTGAAATAATTAAAGGCCTAGGTGCGAACAAGATCACCTTGGCCTTGTTGGTTGTGATATTCGCGTCAAGTTTGAGCGTGGTGCAGGTAACTCATTTATCTCGTGCGCAATTAATTGAGCAAGATTCGTTACTGCAAGAGCGTGATGAATTGGATTTAGAGTGGCGTTATTTTTTAGTGGAAGAAGAATTTTATTCGCAACATGCACGCATTGAAGAAGTGGCAACGTCACAATTAGAAATGAAGCGGCCAACCAGCCAAGATGAGCAGGTAATTATATTACAATGAGAACGCGAGGCAAAAAACCAGTCAACAACCTAATCGCATGGCGCTTTATTTTAGTGTGCGCGGTGATTTTTTTAGTGTTTGTGACTTTGGTATCGCGCGCCGCATATTTGCAAGTAATTGAACCCGATAAGGCTCGCTCCGAAAGTGACAAGCGTACGGTACGTGTTGAAAAATTGCATGTGCAACGCGGTATGATCTTCGATCGTAACGGTAAAGAGTTAGCTGTTAGTGTGCCTGTAGTCAGTGTGTATGCAGATCCTAAAGCTTTGCATAAATCACTGGTGAGCAAAGTGCTCAGGCAAGCCCGTAAAAATGGTGAAGATCAGCAAACTCTGCGTGAAAATGTCGCTGAGCTAAACAAGCGTACCGCCCTGTATTATAAAAACGATTTGCGCTGGCGTGAACTAGCCGATGTACTGCGCATTGAACCGAGCAAAATTAATACCCGACTACTTGATGATCCTACTCGTCGCTTTGTTTACTTAAAACGCCAAGTTACTCCGGCTGTTGCTAATTATATTGGCGATTTACGCCTACCAGGTATTCATTTATTAGATGAATCAAAACGCTATTACCCTGCCGGTGAGGTCAGTGCGCATATCATTGGTTTTACTAATATCGATGGCAAAGGCATTGAAGGCATAGAAAAGCTTTACGAAAATGCACTCACAGGTGAAGAAGGCCGACGTACGATTCGAAAAGATGCTCAAGGACGTGAAGTTGAAGTGCTTGATGAGCGCGAGCGAGTGGAGCCTGAGAGTATTCAACTGAGTATTGATCAACGTATTCAGGCGATTGCCTACAAAGCGGTTAAATCAGCGGTATTAACTTACAAGGCCACTTCAGGTTCAGCCATGGTGGTTGATGTTAAAACTGGTGAAGTTTTGGCTATGGTAAATAGTCCTTCATTTAATCCTAACAATTTAAGCGGCGCGGCTCCTCATAAGCGTCGTAACCGTGCAATTACCGATTTGTTTGAACCCGGCTCAACCGTTAAGCCTCTAGCCATTTTAGCTGGATTAGACTACGGCACAATCCAACCGGATGACAAAGTTGATACCTACCCAGGCTGGATGCGTTTAGGGGGCAGCTTAGTACAAGATACCCGTAATCATGGTGAAATGACGCTGCGCGAAATTTTAAAGTACTCCAGTAATATGGGCGTAACGAAAATAAGCCAAACCGTACCCAAAGACTATTTTGTAGGTCTTTACCAAAAGGTGGGTTTTGGTAGTGATAGTGGTACCGGCATGGTCGGGGAAAGTAGTGGTTTATTTTACCCAAATCGTCGCTGGTCAGATCACGAAATTGCCGCACTTTCGTTTGGTTACAATATTGCCGTGAGTACCGCGCAAATGGCTCGTTTTTACGCCATGTTAGGCGCGGGTGGGGTGAACCGCCCACTCACTGTACTAAAGCAAGATTCTATACCTGAAGGTGAACGTGTTTTTCAACAGCAAGATGTTGAAGCTGTAGTTCATATGATGGAAAGCGTATTTGAAGAAGGTGGTACCGCACGACGTATTAAAGTTGATGGCTACCGTGCAGCTGGTAAAACGGGTACTTCTAAAAAGGCCGCTGCAGGTGGTTATGGTGACGAATATGTAGGTTATTTTGCGGGCATTGCCCCTGCGAGTAATCCGCGATTAGCCGTTGTGGTATTGATCAACGAGCCCGGTGGAGATGTTTATTACGGTGGCGCAACGGCAGGTCCGGCGTTTGCAGAAATAATCTCTAATTCATTAAGAATTTTAAACGTTGCCCCAGATAAAGACTCGGTGGCATACGTGAAGGGCAAAGATGATGGTGCGTGATTTACACACAATTTTAAAATATTTAGAAATAGATGCAGCACGTTTAATGGTAAACGAGTTACGTTTAGACAGTCGCAATGTAAAACCTGGTGATGTATTTGTGGCAATAAAAGGTCATCAGCTTGATGGCGGACAGTTTATTGATAAAGCAATTCAGAATGGTGCCAGTGCAATTATTGCCGACAGACTGTGTGAGTTTGAAAGTGATTTTGAGCCGCTTTATTTAGTCTCAGAATTAAATAAGAAGTTGCCTGTATTAGCGAGTAAATTTTACCAGCAACCGAGCCTAGAATTAGACTTAATTGGTGTAACAGGTACCAATGGTAAGTCGACTACTACCGCAATGATTGCTCATTTAGCACAGTTTTGTCATACCCAAGCCGCAATTATAGGCACGCTCGGTTATGGCCATCCAGATAAGTTAACACCGCTGCAAAATACCACGCCCTCGAGTGTGGATTTACAGCATATTTTAAGTGACTTAAAAGAGCAGCAACATCGTTTAGTAGCAATGGAAGTATCATCGCATGGATTGGTACAGCACCGTGTTGATCAGTGCCATTTCAAAGCGGCGGTATTTACTAACCTATCTCGTGATCATCTAGATTATCATGGTGACATGGATAGTTACGGTGATGCCAAGTTGATGCTGTTTCGTGATTTTGATGCTGCCAATGTCATTCTTAACCAAGATGACGGACAAGCAGAGCAATGGATTGAAAAATATAGCTTTAATAAACTAATTTGTTATGGCCGTAACAACTTAGCCCCTAAAAACGCTCAGTTTGTGTATTTTTCTGATGTTAGCTATTCAGCAACCGGTATTTCGGCGCAATTAACTACAAGTTGGGGTGATATTGCCATAAAATCACCGTTATATGGTGAATTTAATCTATATAATTTAACCGCTGCTTTAGCCACATTATTAGCGCTAGGTTACCCATTAACGCAATTAGTGGCAGGGTGTGAGTATTTGCAACCTGTAGCAGGCAGAATGCAAGCATTTACAGCGCCAAATATGCCTACTTGCGTGGTTGATTATGCACATACGCCTGATGCACTCGCACTAGCGTTACAAGCGCTGCAACAACATGTACCAGGTGGAGTGAGTTGTGTATTTGGTTGCGGCGGCGACAGAGATAAAGGTAAACGTGTACTAATGGCACAAGCCGCCGAGCAGTTTGCAGACAAAGTGATCATTACCAGTGATAACCCGCGCTCTGAAGATCCCAATGAAATTATTAATGATGTAGCTGCAGGATTAACACACCCACAAAACGCCCATTTAGAGGCCGACCGGGGTGCTGCCATACAATTTGCTATAGATAACGCGAAAGCCGGTGAGGTTATTTTAATTGCCGGTAAAGGGCATGAAGACTATCAAATTATAGGTAACCAACGCATTGATTTTTGCGACCGCCAATTTGTACAACAACAATTAAAACAAGCAGTAAGAGGGTCTCAAGCATGATCCCAATGGATTTTGATTGGCTAGCTAATGTGCTAGCAACTGATTATCAAGGTGATAATCGTCAAGTAATAAATATAAACACCGATACCCGTACTTTATGTGATGGTGAAGTGTTTTTGGCACTTAAAGGCCCTAACTTTGATGGTCATAAGTTTATTGAGCAAGCAAAACAAAAAGGTGCTATTGGAGTCATTGTCGATCACGTTGTTGATACCGACATTGCTCAATTTGTAGTTGCCGATACCCGTATTGCATTAGGCACAATTGGAACAGCGGTGATGGCGCAAGTTGCACCTAAAACTATCGCTATTACTGGCAGTGTAGGTAAAACCACAGTTAAAGAAATGTGTGCCGCTATTTTATCAAGTAAAGGGGATGTTTTAGCGACTAAAGGCAACTTTAATAATGATATTGGCGTGCCTCTTACCTTATTAAGATTAGAGCCACAGCATCGTTATGCGGTTATTGAACTCGGTGCGAACCATATTGGTGAAATTGCCTACACTACCGCCATGACCAAACCGGATGTTGCCGTGGTATGTAATGTTGCCGCGGCACATTTAGAAGGTTTTGGTAGCTTACAAGGGGTAGCACAAGCCAAAGGCGAAATTTACGATGGTTTAAAAGACGATGGCATTGCCATTGTTAATTGCGATAGCGAGTTTAGTCAGTATTGGCTTGATAAATTAGCAGCGCGAAAGGTTAAATGTTTTTCTAGCAGTGAAAAACTGGATATTTGGGCTGAGGACATCAGCCTAGATGCACAAGCTCGAGCAAGCTTTATGTTATGTACCAAACAACACAGAGTTCCGGTTACGTTAGCATTGCCAGGCAAGCATAATATTAGCAACGCGCTTATTGCTGCTGCATTAACCAGTGAGTTTGACGTGTCACTTGATGAAATTGCCAGCGCCCTAGCGACCATGGGTGAAGTTAAAGGGCGGGTTAACCTGATTGAAGCTAGTGATTCACTCACCATTATTGATGATACTTATAATGCCAACGTTAAATCGGTAAAAGCGGCGATTGATTTACTTAGCGATATTCAAGGTCATCGTATTTTGGCTCTCGGTGATATGGGGGAGCTTGGTGAAGATGCTCGTAAGTATCATCAAGAAGTGGGCGAATATGCATTAGCGCAAGGCATTGATGAGCTATTTACACTCGGTGTATTAAGTAAGTCAGCAAGTGATGTATTTGAGCTGCCTAATCGTCACTTTTCAAATCGTGAGCAAATGCTGCAGCAAATTCAAAACAGTATTAGCAAAGTAGATAAAAAAATTACCCTTGTCGTGAAAGGATCACGCAGTTCTCGCATGGAGCTTTTAGTAACCGATTTAGTTAATGGCCAGCAACAAGCCATCAATGGAGTATCATAATGTTAGTTTGGCTGGCTGAGTATTTAACTCAATATTATAGTGGCTTTAATGTTTTTTCGTATTTAACTCTTCGTGCCATTTTAGGTATTTTGACCGCGTTAATTATGTCGCTTTATTTGGGGCCAAAGTTAATTCGTGGTTTACAGCGCATGCAAATTGGGCAAACAGTACGTGATGATGGTCCGCAATCACACTTGTCTAAATCGGGTACACCGACCATGGGTGGCTTACTTATTTTAGCGGCAATATTCACTAGCACTTTATTGTGGGCTGATTTGTCTAATAAATACGTATGGGCCACATTGTTTGTGATTGGCTCATTAGGGATTGTTGGCTTTATTGACGATTACCGTAAGGTGATCCGTAAAGACCCCAAAGGACTGATTGCTAAGTGGAAGTATTTTTGGCAATCAGTAATTGCATTGGTTGTAGCAACTGCACTTTACATGACCAGTACCCAAGCGACAGAAACATCTCTTGTTGTGCCATTTTTTAAAGATGTACTGCCACAACTAGGCCTGTTTTATATCGTAATCACGTATTTTGCATTGGTGGGCACCTCAAACGCAGTTAATTTAACCGACGGACTAGATGGTTTGGCTATTGTGCCAACAATTTTGGTGGCTGCAGCACTGGCTATTATTGCTTACTTAACGGGTAATATTAACTTTTCGGCTTATTTACATATTCCGCACTTGCCACTTGCCAGTGAATTGGTAGTGGTGTGTACCGCTATTGTGGGTGCAGGGTTAGGCTTTTTATGGTTTAACACCTACCCAGCACAAGTGTTTATGGGCGATGTAGGCTCGTTAGCTCTAGGTGGTGCATTAGGTATTATTGCTGTGCTGGTTCGCCAAGAGTTATTACTTATTATTATGGGGGGCGTGTTTGTAATGGAAGCGCTGTCGGTAATTTTACAAGTTGGCTCTTATAAATTACGCGGCCAACGTATTTTTAAAATGGCGCCGATTCACCATCACTACGAACTTAAAGGATGGCCAGAGCCACGCGTTATTGTGCGCTTTTGGATAATTTCTATTGTGCTGGTGCTCGCTGGCCTTGCGACATTAAAGATCCGATAAATGCAGTATTTAAACGAGATAAAAAATAAACAAATAACAGTGCTCGGACTCGGTGTAACCGGTCTGGGCATTGTGCGTTTTTTATTATCTCAAGGAATACAGCCCAATGTAGTCGATAGCCGAGAAAATCCTCCCAGTGTTGATTGGCTCAAGCAACATGCCGCTAATCTTAATACTCACTTTGGTGATTTAAATAATGCGGCACTCAGTGCTTGCGATATGATCATTATTAGTCCCGGGCTAAGTTTAAAAACCCCTGCGGTTGCACAGGCAATGAATGCCGGCGTAGAAGTGATTGGTGATGTTGAGTTATTTGCCCGCATTAACACTAAACCAGTTGTTGCGGTAACAGGCTCAAATGGTAAATCAACAGTAGTAACCCTTGCTTACGAAGTATTAAAAACCGCAGGTTATAAAGTAGCACTGGGCGGCAATATTGGCACAGCTGTACTGGATTTACTTGACGGTGATTTTGATGTGTTTGTACTGGAGCTGTCTAGTTTTCAGCTTGATACCACTGACAGCTTAAAAGCCAGCAGTGCAACTGTGCTTAATATTTCAGAAGATCATCTCGATCGCTATGATAGCTATCAAGCTTATATAGATTCAAAGTTAAGTATTTATAACGGCGCTGAACTTTTAGTTATTAATGCTGACGATAGACAAACCCACCCAGTGAGTCGCACGTTAGCACCACAAGTTAGTTTTGGAGAAACACAAGGTGATTACCACTTAGCACAGCATAATAACGAAGCGTACTTTATGGTAAAGGGCGAAGCTTATTTACCAGTCAGTACTTTAGCTGTTGTTGGTAAGCATAACTATTTAAACACATTGGCAGTAATGGCGTTACTCAGTCCGTTTGAAATAACTAAAGCGCATTATAAAACTGCATTATCTCAATTTAATGGATTGGCACATCGTTGTCAGTTTGTGGGTGAGCTTAATAGCGTTAAGTATTTCAATGACTCTAAAGCCACTAATGTAGGCGCAACAATAGCGGCCATTGATAGTTTAGCGGGTAAGCAACAAAACTTAGTGGTTATTGCTGGTGGCGATGCAAAAGGCGCTGATTTAGAGGCACTTAAACCTTATGTTGAGCAACACGTTAAAGCCCTCATTTGCTTTGGTAAAGATGCAAAAGAGTTAGTGGCACTAACTGCTAAAGGTCATTTAACCACCAACATGTCTGAAGCTGTGGCGCTTGCTAAACAATTAAGTACGTCAGGCGATACGGTTTTATTAGCCCCAGCCTGCGCCAGTATAGATATGTACAACAACTATATGCAGCGCGGCGATGATTTTGTGCATTGTGTATTGCAGGAGCTGCCATGATAGCTTTTGCGGATATTAAAGAGGCATTTACTCCTAAACCTTCGGCGCAGCTTTATGATGTGCCGCTCCTTTATTGCATGCTAATGCTAATAGGGGTGGGCTTTGTGATGGTAACTAGTGCTTCAATGCCGACGGCCGATAGGCTGTTTGGCAACATTTATCATTTTACTATCCGCCACGGTATTTTTTTAGGGCTCTCGTTTTGTTTATTTTGCATAAGTACTCAAGTACCTATGTCGTGGTGGAAAAAAGCTAACCCCTACTTATTACTAATCGGCTTGGTGTTGTTATTGGTGGTGCTAATTGTGGGGCGAGAAGTGAATGGTTCTACCCGTTGGATACCTATAGGACCATTTAATATTCAGGCTTCCGAGCTCGCTAAGTTATTCTTTTTTAGTTATATCGCTGGCTATTTAGTGCGTAAGCGCAGTGAAGTACAAGAAAACATAAAAGGCTTTGCTAAACCCATAGCGGTATTTGCCGTTTATGCGGCACTTATTTTAATGCAGCCCGATTTAGGAACCGTGGTGGTGATGTTTGTTACTACGGTTGGTTTATTGTTTTTAGCCGGTGCCAAGCTTTGGCAATTTTTTGCACTTATTTTAACCGGTATTGCGTTGGTGGTTGGGTTGATTGTGTTTGAGCCCTATCGTATGGCGCGTGTGGTGGGTTTTTTAGAGCCTTGGGACGACCCTTTTGGTAAAGGTTATCAATTAGTGCAATCACTGATGGCTTATAGCCAAGGTGATTGGTTTGGCCAAGGCTTAGGTAATAGCGTACAAAAATTACAATATTTACCGGAAGCACACACCGATTTTATTTTTGCCGTGATTGCTGAAGAACTTGGTTTTATGGGCGTATTGAGTATTTTAATGGTATTAGGAACATTAGTATTTAGAGCGCTACTAATTGGCCAAAATGCGCTTAAAAACGGTAAAGAATATGAAGGCTATTTAGCTTTAGCTATCGGTATTTGGTTTGCATTTCAAACTATGGTTAATGTAGGCGCCAGTGCCGGTATATTACCAACCAAAGGACTAACCCTACCGTTTATTTCCTATGGTGGCTCAAGTTTATTAATGATGACCATAGCCACTGGTATTTTATTACGGGTAGATTTTGAAACGAAGATGGCAACTAAACAGGCCACGTCGGGGGGAGCTAAACGATGAGTAAAAAAATAGTCGTTGTAGCAGGGGGCACAGGTGGACATATTTTCCCGGGGATTGCGGTTGCTGATTATCTCAAACAGCAAGGTTGGCAAGTTAGCTGGATAGGCACTCCTGATAGAATGGAAGCCAGTGTCGTGCCCAAGCACAACATAGAAATTGATTTTATTGATGTAAAAGGCGTGCGAGGTAATGGTTTAAAACGCCTCATTAAAGCGCCATTCATGGTTATTAATGCAATATTGCAGGCGCGTAAAGTATTAAAACAACAACGCCCTGACGTGGTTTTAGCTATGGGCGGCTACGTGACAGGCCCTACGGGTATTGCGGCAAAAAGTCTCGGTATCCCTTTGGTAATTCATGAGCAAAACGCCGTAGCTGGTATGAGCAATAAATGGCTAGCGAAATTTGCGAATCGCGTATTAGCTGCATTTCCAAGTGCTTTTGCCAGTGGTAAAGCTGAGCTGGTGGGTAACCCTGTGCGTCAGAGTGTAGTTGATATACCTAAGCGGGAAATATCAAGTCCAATTAATATGCTTGTAGTGGGTGGCTCACTAGGTGCACAAGTACTTAACCAAACACTGCCTGAAGCATTTAAGCGCTTAAATGATACCTGTGCCATTAATGTTTGGCACCAAACTGGTAAAGGCCATTTTGCTAGTGTGAGCGAAAGTTACCAGCAGCAACAAATGGGCGATGAACAAGTAACTGTTGCTGAATTTATTGATGATATGGATACCGCTTATAGCTGGGCCGATATTGTAATTTGTCGCGCCGGAGCGCTCACGGTTAGTGAAATTGCTGCAGCAGGTAAAATGGCGGTATTTGTACCGTTTCCACATGCGGTTGATGATCACCAAACAGCAAATGCACAGTATTTAGTAATGGCAGAAGGGGCATTATTAATGCCACAGGGGCAATTTAATCAGCGCAGCATTGTTGAACTTTTAAGTCCCTATTTAGCCGAACCTTTATTAATAACTAAAATGGCTGCTAAAGCAAAGCAGCAGGCTATTTTAGATGCCACAGCCAGCGTCGCTATGCACTGTGAGCAAGTAACAAATAAGAGAATATAAGTGAAACAGACATTAGCAAAAGAAAAATATACACGCCCTGCGATGCGCCGCATTGAAACTATTCACTTTGTAGGAATAGGTGGTGCAGGTATGGGCGGTATTGCAGAAGTATTGGCTTTTGAAGGTTACCGTATTACCGGCTCGGATATAGCGCATAGCGCCATGACCGAGCGTTTAATTCAAGCGGGCGCTGAAGTATTTATTGGCCATCATGAAAATAATGTAAAAGACGCTAATGTGGTGGTGGTTTCAAGTGCAATTGATAAAACAAACCCTGAAATTCAAGCCGCGCAAGCTGCGCGTATTCCGGTGGTTCGCCGTGCAGAAATGTTAGCTGAGCTGATGCGTTTTCGTCATGGTATTGCCATTGCCGGTACCCATGGTAAAACCACAACAACTAGTTTAATTGCCAGCATTTATGCACAAGCAGGGCTCGATCCAACCTTTATTATTGGCGGTTTATTAAATAGTGCTGGCAGCAATGCTAAAGTAGGCAAAAGCGACTTTTTAATCGCTGAAGCGGATGAAAGCGATGCTTCATTTTTGCATTTACAGCCAATGGTATCGGTGATCACTAATATTGAAGAAGATCACATGGAAACTTATGGCGGCAGCTTAGAAAAAATGAAAGATACTTATGTTGAATTCATTCATAACCTGCCGTTTTACGGGCTAGCTGTAGTGTGTATAGATTCAGACGTTGCCGCAGAATTAATACCTCGCTTTGGTCGTCCGGTGATCACTTATGGTGAATCGCAAGATGCTGACTATCGAATGAGTGAATTTAGCCAAACAGCCAATACATGCCAATTTACTGTTACTAATAAACAAGGCGAGAGTTTAACCGCTAAGTTAAATATGCCAGGTAAACACAATGCCCTAAATGCAACCGCAGCGATTGCGGTGGCAAAAGATCAAAACATAGCTAATCATGCAATTTTAGCGGCATTAGATACTTTTGAAGGCATTGGCCGTCGTTTTCAGCATTATGGTGAATTTGAAAACGAATGCGGTAATGTGATGTTAGTAGATGACTATGGTCATCACCCATCAGAAGTGGCAGCTACCATCACCGCAGCGAGAGAAGGCTGGCCTGATAAGCGTTTAGTGATGGTTTATCAGCCGCATCGCTATACTCGTACTCGCGATTTATACGAAGATTTTGTGAAAGTACTCGCCGAGGTTGATCAGTTGCTATTGCTTGATGTTTACAGTGCAGGCGAAGAGCCGATTGTGGGCGCTGATAGTAAGAGTTTATGCCGCAGTTTACGCCAGCGTGGCAAAGAGCCATTGCATGTAGCTTCAAGCTCAGAGCTTGCAGGTGTACTTGCTAACTGCCTGCAAAATAATGATTTAGTACTTACGCAAGGCGCAGGTAACATAGGTCAGTTAGTTAAAAACTTAGCAGCAACAAATATGTCGATAGAAAAATTAAAGCAAGGTGAAGTATGACACAGGTAAGTTCCCAGTTTGGTAAAGTAGCGGTGCTGCTAGGTGGAAACTCAGCAGAGCGCGACGTGTCATTAAAATCTGGTCAAGCAGTCCTTAATGCACTTCTTGCCTGTGGCATTGATGCGATTGCGTTTGACCCTCAAAATCGTTCATTGTGGGAATTAAAAGACTTAAACGTTGATCGCGTTTTTATTGCGCTGCATGGCCGAGGTGGTGAAGATGGCACAGTACAAGGTGCTTTAGAGTTTATGAACTTGCCTTACACTGGCAGTAATGTACTGGGTTCAGCATTAGCAATGGATAAAATTCGTTGTAAGCACTTGTTTAAATCGGCAGGCTTAAGCACAGCACCTTATGCGGTAGTTGATGCTAAAAAAGGCTTTGATGCTAAAGCAATTATCGATGAATTTAAAAAAGTGATGGTAAAACCATCGCACGAAGGCTCAAGTATTGGTATGGCACAAGCAAGCTCTGCAGAAGAGCTTGAAGATGCGCTCAGCAATGCATTTAAGTTCGACAGCCAAGTATTGGTAGAGCAGTGGATCTCGGGGCGCGAATTTACAATTACGGTGCTTGGTGATGAAGTACAACCTGTGATTGAAATGAGCACGCCAAATGGTTTTTATGACTACCAAGCTAAATATCAGTCAAGTACGACGCAATATCATTGTCCTGCTGATTTATCACAACCAGATACCCAAAAACTACAAGCAATGGCACTCGATGCGTTTGATTTAGTGGGTGCAAGTGGCTGGGGTCGCGTCGATGCAATGCAAGATCAGCAAGGCCAATTTTACTTGTTGGAAGTAAATACAGTGCCAGGCATGACAGAAAAATCATTGGTGCCAATGGCTGCAAAAGCCAATGGGGCAAGTTTTGAGCAATTAGTTGTTCGCATTTTGGAGCAAACCCTTTAATATGCATCCCTTTTTAGAGAAAGCGCAGCAACTAAAACAGCAACTTAACTGGTCGCTGATTTTTGGAGTGAGCTTTTTTCTGGCTGTGGTGATTGGGTTAATTGAAATAACCAATGGGGTTTCCCATTGGTTAGTTGCAAATAAAGATGCGCAAATTAAGCATCTAACGGTGTTGGGGAGCCCCAAATACACCGATGAAAAAGCAATAACTACCGCGATAAAAAAAGCGGATTTAAGTAGCTTTTTTGAGTTAAACGTAAAGCATGTTCAGCATTTAGTGCAAGAACTACCTTGGGTCGCAACGGTATCGGTAAGAAAGCAATGGCCTGATACTATCCAAGTTTACGTGGTAGAGCATCAAGCGGTCGCTCACTGGAACAGTGATTTATTGATTAACCAAAGCGGCGATGCGTTTGAGGCTAAAAGTGATAAATTAAGTGCCACATTACCCCAGTTATATGGGCCAGAAGGCAGTGAAAAAGAAGCATGGGTAGCGTTTAAACAGTTTGATGAAATGCTTAAAGTAAATGCACTAACGCTCACTAGCCTTGCGCTATCTGAGCGGTTTTCGTGGCAACTTTGGTTAGATAATGGCGTGCGTTTAAATTTAGGGCGCAAGGATAAAGCCAAGCGTGTACAGCGTTTTATAGACGTTTATTCACGCATAGAACAACGTGCTGATGCACAGATAGATGCAATTGATTTACGCTACGATACCGGCCTTGCAGTGAGCTATAAGCCAATGCAAGAACAGCAATTATAATAAAGAGTAAGGCATGACTAAGTCAGCAGAAAGAAACCTAGTGATTGGATTAGACGTAGGCACTTCGAAAGTAGTGGCCACGGTAGGTGAAATCACCACAGATAACAAGCTCAGCATTGTTGGCGTGGGGAGCCAAGTATCTTATGGAATGGATAAAGGCGGCGTTAACGATTTAAATTTAGTGTCTGAGTCTATTCGCCGCGCAATTGATGAAGCTGAATTGATGGCTGATTGTCGTATTAGCTCGGTTTATTTGGGCATTTCTGGCAAACATATTCAATGTCAGAACGAAAGCGGTGTTGTCGCTATTAATAATACTGAAGTAACCGATGAAGACATTGAAAATGTAATCCATATTGCTCGCTCAGTACCAATTTCAGCTGAACGCAAAATGTTGCATGCCTTGCCACAAGAGTACAGCATTGACATGCAAGAGGGGATTAAAAACCCACTTGGCATGAGTGGTGTGCGTATGGAAGCACGCGCGCACATTATTACCTGCTCCAACGACATGGCTAAAAATATAGAAAAATGTGTTGAACGTTGTGGGCTTGAAGTTGACCAACTTATATTCACTGCGCTTGCCTCTTGTTACTCCGTACTGACGGACGATGAAAAAGAGCTAGGTGTCGCGGTGCTAGATATCGGTGGTGGTACTATGGATATCACTATTTATATTAATGGTGCACTGCGTCATTCTGCGGTTATTCCGGTGGCGGGCAACCAAGTAACCGGTGATATTGCAAAAATATTTCGCACACCTATATCACATGCAGAGTCACTCAAAGTACAATATGCCTGTGCAAGTAGCCAAATGGCGAGCAGCGAAGACACGATTGAAGTGCCAAGCGTAGGTGGGCGACCAGCAAGACTGATGTCTAGGCATACGTTGTCTGAAGTGGTTGAGCCACGTTTTAGAGAATTATTTGAACTGGCGATGGAAGAAATTCGTCGCTCAGGATTAGAAGACCAAATTGCAGCAGGTCTCGTCATTACTGGCGGAACTGCTAAAATGACTGGCGCAATGGAAGTGGCTGAAGATATTTTTCAGATGCCAGTAAGAATAGGTAAACCAATTGGTGTAGTAGGTTTAACTGATTATGTTGATGATCCATCGTACGCAACCGCTGTAGGTTTGTTACAATACGGGCGTACTATGCAGTCGATGAATGCACAAAAGTCGAAAGCGGATGATAATAATAATTGGTGGAACCGCATCACAAAATGGTTTCAAGGCGAGTTTTAGTACTCAAGTCGGAGAGTAAATATGTTTGATATAATGGAACAACACAGCGAAGAAGCTGTAATAAAAGTAATCGGTGTAGGCGGTGGCGGCGGTAACGCAGTTGAGCACATGGTAAAACAACAAATAGAAGGCGTTCGTTTTATCGCAGCCAATACGGATGCGCAAGCATTACGTAATTCAGCCGCTGATGTAACAGTACAATTAGGCACGCAAATAACCTCTGGGTTAGGTGCGGGGGCTAACCCAGAAGTAGGTCGTGAATCGGCTGAAGAAGACGCCGAAACCATCCGTGCTAGCCTTGAAGGCGCTGATATGGTGTTTATTGCGGCAGGTATGGGCGGCGGTACAGGTACCGGTGCTGCGCCAGTCGTGGCTAAAATTGCTAAAGAGCTGGGTATTTTAACTGTTGCTGTGGTAACCCGTCCGTTTGATTTTGAAGGTAAAAAGCGTGCCGCTGCTGCAGAGCAAGGTATTAGCGAATTATCTGAAATTGTGGACTCGTTAATCACTATTCCAAATAACAAGTTACTAAAAGTATTGGGTAAAGGAACAACTTTACTGGATGCATTTGCTAAAGCAAATGACGTATTGTTTGGTGCGGTACAAGGTATTGCTGAGTTAATTACTCGCTCGGGTCTAATTAACGTGGATTTCGCCGACGTACGTACAGTTATGTCTGCAATGGGCACAGCGATGATGGGCACTGCATCTGCGTCGGGTCCTGATCGTGCACAAGAAGCAGCAGAAGCTGCTATTTCAAGCCCGCTTCTAGAAGACGTAGATTTAACAGGTGCTAAAGGCATTTTGGTTAACATTACTGCGGGTATGGATATCGCGATTGAAGAATTCGAAATTGTGGGTAATCACGTTAAGGCGCTAGCGTCTGAAAACGCAACGGTTGTTGTTGGCGCGGTAATTGACCCAGAAATGACGGATGAGCTACGTGTAACCGTGGTTGCAACCGGCTTAGGTGGCGATCGTCGTCCACAGTTTGGTATCGTAGATAACGGTTTCAAAAAAGCGTCAGGCTCTGATGTAACTAGCTCAAGCACACAAACAAGCAGCAGCATGTACGTACCTAGCTTTGCAAGCCAAGGCACAAGCACGACTGAAGAGCCTGCAACGACATCGCAAACTGAATCAAAAGAGCAAAGCAGCACATCGACTAGCTCTTCAAGTTCAGCAACGAATACGTCGTCGAGTAGTGCTAATAAAACAGATAAGTCTGAGGGTGGCGATTATTTCGACATTCCTGCTTTTTTACGTAAACAAGCAGACTAATTAAAAACAGTACTTTTGTGCGAAATGTGAACAAATATTGTAGTTATACCGTATTTATGTTACACTCCGCCGTCTAACTGTAATATATACTTAAAGTGAGCGAACCTATGATTAAACAGCGTACGATTGCACAAGTAGTCAAAGCCATAGGAATTGGACTTCATAAAGGTGAGAAGGTCACAATAACTCTCCGACCTGCGAGCGCAAATACTGGGATTGTATTTCGTCGTGTCGACCTTGATCCGGTTGTTGATTTTGAAACAACGCCTGAAGCCGTTGGTGATACGCAATTGTGTACCTGTTTAATCAACAAAGATGGTGTTCGCTTATCAACTACTGAGCATTTAATTGCAGCTGTTGCGGCCATGGGTATCGACAATCTGATTGTTGAACTTGACAGCTCAGAAGTTCCAATAATGGATGGTAGTGCATTGCCATTCATTTATTTATTACAAAAAGGCGGCATTGAAGAGCAAAATGTTGCAAAACGTTTCATTCGTATTAAAGAAAAAGTACGTATTGAAGAAGGCGACAAATGGGCCGAAGTAGAACCTTACGACGGATTCCATATCGATTTTGAAATTGCCTTTGATCACCCTGCAATTAATGAAAGCCGCCAACGCATTGGCTTAGATATTACCGCACAAAGCTTCACTGAAGAAATTAGCCGTGCGCGTACTTTTGGCTTTATGAAAGATATTGAATACATGCATGCTAATAACCTTGCACTAGGTGGTAGCATGGATAGTGCAGTGGTACTTGATGAATTTAAAGTTTTAAATCCAAACGGTCTGCGTTACTCAGACGAGTTCGTCAAGCATAAGATACTAGACTGTGTAGGTGACATGTTTATGACAGGTCATAACCTTTTGGGTAAAGTAACTGCATTTAAATCAGGTCATGATTTAAATAACAAGTTACTACGCAAAATTATGGCAACCGAGTCAGCATGGGAGTGGGCAACCTTTGAAACGCCTGTTTCGATGCCTGCACCCGGCCTTGAATTAGCAAACGCCTAATCAGTTAATCGCTTACATACAGTTATAAAAAATGACGCTAATTAGCGTCATTTTTTTTGGCTGTTTGTCAGCACAATCAGTCAGGTATTACAGACCTAAAATAGTTTGTAACTGTTTTAACTCAGTGACTTGGTACGTTGGCTTAATACCTTCAGGTAAGATTACCCCAGGGTGCTGTAACCAGCAGGTGTCGATGCCTGCATTTCGTCCACCAAGAATATCACTACTGGCGGTATCACCTACCATTAAAATTTGTTCTTTCGGTGGATTCCCCATTAAATTAAAGGTGTGCTCAAATATCTCTTTTGCAGGCTTAGCAATACCTACTTTTTCAGAGATTACCAGCCAATCGAACATATCTTGCAGCCCAGTATGCGCTAAACGACGTGCTTGCAGCTGACTAAAGCCATTAGTGATAATACCTAATTTGGCATGAGGTTTAAGGGCGTTTAATAATTCAACCGCACCGGGTAAAGGCATACAAATTTCAGCCATTGCCGATAAGAAGTCATCATTGAGCTGCTGGGCTGAAACATTAAGCTTATTTGCCAGCTCACTAAAGCGAGTTACTTGCAGGTGGTTTGCGGTAATTTCGTTATTTTGATAGGCAATCCATAATGGCTTATTGGTATTTTGGTAATGTTCATAATCTGCTTTGGTAAAATCCATGCCATAAGCTGCCAACATTTTTTGTAAGCCAGCAAAGGCATTAAAGCTAAATAAGGTTTCGTCGGCATCAAATAATACGTAGTTATACTTCATTAAAACATCCGTTATTGATTATATAAAGTGGGATTAAGAAAAGGGGCCATGGCGAGAGTCAGCGCTTGAGTATAGGTACTTTCTCGTGTTGCATGATGATCAGTTAATAAACCAATAGCACCCCCTTGCTGCTTAATATTGGTGGTATTAAAAGCTTTATCCATCACATCTCCGAGCTCTTCACCTTGCAGCAATGCTTTATAAAAAACCGGAGGCAAAGGTAAGTTACTGCTTCGTCCTGTAACTTGCTGTGCGCCGTCATCAATAACAACATAGGCAAAGGTTGCTGCACCATAGCTAAATTGCGCTGCGCCGCCTTCCATCGCTATGTAGTAGTCTGCTTGATGCTGTGCTTTACAGTAGTTAACTCGATTCTGTGCACCCAAACACGTTTGTTCTTCGCCTATAGGCTGATCGGGTACATCAGAGGGGGCGTGAACGCCACTACATTCAATTATATGCTCAGGGAAATACATCGCAAAAATGTGTTTAGCGGCATTTACTTTTACTGGGTTTTTAGACCCGACAACAATTTTAATGGCTTGCGACATAGTACTCTCATCATACTTAAAATCAGCAGTGTACGTGAGTTAGACTAAACAAAAAAGAGCAGAATGTATTTGCGATCACTTGATAAAAGAAATGATCAGCTCCATAGGATCATTGTATGTTGTTAGATCTTCTAAACCAAAAAGTCTCTAACAGATTATCGATACACTTAAATAGGAATTTCAGGTGGGGCTAATTTTGCTAAGGCGCGTTTTTTCAAAATAATATCTTTGATCAGTGGCGTAAGCACTAGCTCCATAGCGAGTCCCATTTTGCCACCGGGTACCACAAGCGTATTGATCCGCGACATAAAGCTGCCTTCAATCATACGTAAATAATACGGGAAATCAACGTCATCAATGCCCCTAAAGCGAATAACGACAAAGCTTTCATCAAGGGAGGGGATATCTTTTGCGCTAAATGGGTTGGAGGTATCAACGGTGGGTACTCGCTGAAAGTTAATATGGGTACGAGAAAATTGCGGCGTTATATGATTAATGTAGTCATCCATACTGCGTACAATCGAGTCCATTACTTTTTCACGAGAATGGCCGCGTTCTGAGGTATCGCGAATAAGCTTTTGGATCCACTCAAGGTTAATAATTGGCACCATGCCTATGAGTAAATCAACATGCTTAGCAACATCATGATCTTCGTCGACCACGCCGCCATGTAAGCCTTCGTAAAACATTAGATCTGTATTTTGCTCAAGCTCTTGCCAAGGAGTAAATGTTCCAGGTAACTGGTTATAAGGCACGGCCTCATCAAAGGTATGTAAATAACGACGCAGTTTACCTTCGCCTGTTTCACCATACTTGGTAAATAAGTCTTCTAATGCGCCAAAGTCATTGGCTTCTCGGCCAAAATAACTTATGTGTTTACTTTCTTGTTGGGCTTCTCGAATTTTTTTGTCCATTTCAGGACGTGTGTAACGATGAAAGCTATCACCTTCAATAAATGCAGCATTGATATCGAGGCTGCGGAAAATATGCTTCACGGCATTGGTGGTGGTTGTAGTGCCTGCTCCAGATGAGCCGGTGATTGCAATAATAGGGTGTTTAGCTGACATGTTTGTTCTCTTTTTTATGACCCGTTAGTTATAAAGACCTTACTAAGCTAGGTCAAGTGACGTCATCAGTAAATAACGTTATCATGAGGTGCTTAAAATTAAAACGAGAGAAAGCATGAAACTGATCAAACCGCTGTTAGGGCTAATAACAATTAATGCTTTAACATTGGGCGTTGCCCAAGCAAATATGCCTAAAAGTCAAATACTGCTTGCCGATTTAAATACTCCGCATGGCATACGCGTAAGTATTGTTAGTGATAAAACCAGCTACAACAATCAGCCCTATTTAACCGACACGGGCCTTTATTATACGCGTGAGGTAATCAGTAATAATCAGAGCCAAACTGATATTGCGCTTTACGATTTATCATCAAAACAAACCTCCATGATCACCAATACAGCTGTAAGTGAGTATTCGCCAACAGTAACACCGAGTGGCGATAGTTTATCTGCTATCGTGGTTGAAGAAGATGGCAAACAAAAGTTATGGCAATATCCGCTGAGCACAGAGCAGGCGCCAAGTCGTATTTTTGATTGGATTGAGCCTGTGGGCTACCACGCTTGGGGTAATAACAACGATTTAGTAATGTTTATTTTAGGTGAGCCACATACATTACAATATACCTCGGTTGTTGCGGCTAAAGGTGAAGTTGTTGCAAATAACATTGGTCGCACACTTATTTACGATAAATCGCGAAGTGAATTTTTATTTAGTCATAGTAAAAATGGCCAGCACCAGTTAGCCCGTTTTGACCCTCAAACCAAGCAGGTAAGCAACATCCTTAGGTTGCCAAACCAAGTACAAGACTTCATCTTAAAAGATGAAAATACTATTGCTTACGCAGTTAAAAACCGTATTTATCAACGACAACTAACAGCTGGATCTGATATATCTCAATGGCTCGATTTAAGCCAATATTGTGATACTGAAATAAGCCGGTTGAGTTATAAAAATCAGCAATTAGCGTTTGTATGTAGTGTTAAATAAACACTAAATAATAAATTCGGACTTTCACTCATGCATGAGTTAGTCTAGGGTCTGTTGACCTTTGCGAATTACAATTTGTTCAAACTAGGGGCTGTTTAATCGCGGCGCGAGGTTTGTAACCTAGTGGGCTAAGTAAAAACCGAGCAACAAAGAGTAAATCGCCCCTAGGCAGAACCCGAAGGGCAGCGCCTGT